>NZ_JBHVST010000061.1:0-69923 GCF_042885015.1 Streptomyces sp. NPDC058086
TACCCTGGTTACCCTGGTAGCCCTGCGGACCCCGGTCACCCTGGAAGCCCTGGTTGCCCTGGTTCCCCTGGAAGCCCTGGTTGCCCTGGTTGCCCTGGTTACCCTGGTAGCCCTGCGGACCCCGGTCACCCTGGAAGCCCTGGTTGCCCTGGTTCCCCTGGAAGCCCTGGTTGCCCTGTTCACCCTGGTTGCCCTGGTTGCCCTGGAAGCCCTGCGGACCCCGGTCACCCTGGAAGCCCTGGTTGCCCTGGTTGCCTTGGTTGCCCTGCGCACCCTGGTTGCCCTGGAAGCCCTGGTTGCCCTGCTCACCCTGGTTGCCCTGGTTACCCTGCGCACCCTGGTTGCCCTGGTTGCCCTGGTTACCCTGCGCACCCTGGTTGCCCTGGTTGCCCTGGTTGCCCTGGTTGCCCTGGTTGCCCTGGTTGCCCTGCGCACCCTGGTAACCCTGCGCACCCTTCTTACCCTGCGCACCCTGGTTGCCCTGGTTGCCCTGCGCACCCTGGTTGCCCTGGTTGCCCTGCGCGCCCTGGAAGCCCTGGTTGCCTTGGTCGCCCTGCGCACCCTGGTTGCCCTGCGGACCCTGCGGACCCTGCGGACCCTGCGGACCCGGCTTACCCTGCGGACCCTGCGGACCCCGCTTACCGTCGTGACCGTCGTGACCGTTGTGGCCCTGGTGGCCGCGAGGCCCCTGCGGCCCGCGGTCGCCGCCGCCGCCGCGGGCGGCGCTCACAGCGCCGTTCGGGCCGGGCGTCGCAACCTGACCAGCGCCGACGCTGCTGCCGGACCTGTGGATCGCGTCAGCGATGGCCGTCGCGCTCGGGGCGATGTTGAGCACTACGGCAAGCGCGCCGACCGACACCATGGCGACGGACTTCACGCGTGAACTTCGGATCGTTCTACGGCTCACAGAGAACCTTCCTCGGAAACTTGGACGCATCAGACCGCAAGCGCGCGCACTCGGTGCGCTTCATTCGCATGCGTGTCACGTGGCTTCGGTTACTGACGCACCCAGTTTTCACACCCGGAGATTGAATAATTACGATTCGTTCCGTGTCATAGGCGAAGATCACCCGTGCGGCCTCAATGCACTTTCTCAGGCCGATTCCGGCGTAGTACCGGTTTTCCGGTGCAATTTCATGGCGGCCGGTGATTCCCGACGGCGCGAAGCCCCGCCGCGAGGGCGGGGCTTCGCCGCAGGCCGGCCGTCTCAGGCGCCACTCACGAGACTTCCGCGATACGCGGTGCAGTCCTCGAAGGAAGGCAGCAGACCCTGCCGCTCGGCTTCCTCCAGCGTGGGCGCCGCCGCGTCCTTGTCCGAAAGACACGGCGCGAGGTCCTCGGGCCAGGCGATGGCCAACGCGGGGTCGAGCGGATTGATCCCGTACTCACGCTGCGGCGCGTACCCCTGCGAACACAGGTAGACGACAGTGGAGTTGTCCTCCAGCGCCATGAAGGCGTGGCCCAATCCTTCCGAGAGGTAGACGCAGCGGTGCGTCGTGTCATCGAGCCGGACCGCCTCCCATTTCCCGAAATCCGGGGAGCCGGTGCGGATGTCGACCACCACGTCGAGGACGGCACCGCTGACGCACGTGACGTACTTGGCCTGGCCGGGCGGGACCGACGCATAGTGGATACCGCGGAGAGTGCCGCGAGCGGAGCGGGAGCAATTGGCCTGCTCGAGCTGAAGCCCCTGACCGATGGATCCGTGGAACCTTTCACTCTTGAACCACTCGTGGAATCGCCCCCTGTTGTCCGCGAAAACCTTGGGTGTGTCCACCCAGGCCCCTTCGATGCCAAGTGGTCGCACGTGATTACTCCCTTCAACCGCGCGGCTTTTAGCCGCTCACTACCTCCGCATCTTCGGGACATCCGCCGCGGAACTTTAGCCCGCGCCCTACGCGGTGAGGCGGATGTGTGCGGCCATTCGGGGGATTCTGACCACACGTGAGTTTGGTCGAGGTCGGATACCGCGTGCTGCTGGCATCTTGATGGCCGCCACTCCCGGTTTCCTGAAGGGCTCGCGATGCAAACATCCCCCGCCAAAGGCGCAACGCTCCCGACGCAGCAATCGACCCTCGAGAAAAAGGCGGTGGCCGCATCACCGCACAACGGCCGCTTCTACGGCACATGGTGGGTCTGGGCCATGGCCGGAGCGCTGTTCGTGGTGTACGCGGCGGTGTCGCTCCGTCTCCACCAGCGGATGATGACGAGCAGCTACGACCTGGGAATCTTCGATCAGGTCGTCCGCTCATACGCGGAAGGGCACTTGCCGGTCTCCGAAGTGAAGGGCCAGGACTTTCCCGTCCTTGGGGATCACTTCTCTCCCATCCTCGCGCTCGTGGCGCCGTTCTACTGGGTGTGGCGGGGAGCGGAAACGCTCCTCGTCGTGCAGGCCGCGCTCCTCGCCGTGAGCGTCGTCCCGCTGGCTCTCTGGGCACGCCGGACCCTGGGCAACCCGGCCGGCGCGGTGATCGGTGCCTGCTACGGCCTCTCCTGGGGAATCGCGAGTGCTGTCGGCTACGACTTCCACGAAGTGGCGTTCGCCGTACCGCTCCTGGCGTTCTCGCTGGCCGCCCTCGGGAATGACCGGTTGGCCGCCGCGGCGTACTGGGCTCTGCCCCTGCTGCTCGTGAAGGAGGACCTCGGACTCACGGTTCTCGCCATCGGTCTCGTCATCGCCTGGCGAGGCGACCGCAGGATCGGCATGTTCACGGTTGCAGCCGGTCTGGCCGCAGCGGCGCTGGCACTGTTCGTGGTTCTGCCGGCCTTCAGCCCGAGTGGGTCCTTCGCCTATTGGTCCCTGGTCGGGGGCGGTTCTGGAGCATCTGGAGTCGACGGTGGCGGTGGAGGCGGTCTGCTGGATCTGCTCCACCGGGGCACGATCGGTCTGGTCACCCCCCAGACGAAGGTGTCGACTTTCGTACTCATGCTGGCTCCCACCCTGTTCCTGGCGATGCGGTCCCCGCTGCTGTGGGTCGCCCTGCCGACTCTGGTGTGGCGCTTCACGTCGAGCAACGGCCTGCACTGGGGGACGGGTTTCCACTACTCGCTCGTCCTGATGCCCATGGTCTTCGCGGCCTTCGTCGACGCCCTGGTGCGACGCGGGACGAGCGAGCGCGGTCTGCGCCGTTACCTCGCGGGCTGCGCCGCGATCACCCTCATGATCCTTCCGAACTTCGCCCTGTTCCAGCTGGTCCAGCCGGACACCTGGCGGACCGATCCTCGCGTCGCCGTCGCCCACCGCCTGATGGACAAGATCCCCGACGGTGCCACGGTCCAGACGTCCGACCATCTGGTGCCCCAGCTCAGCAACCGTACGAGCGTCAGCCTCTACGGCTCGAACGACAGCCGCCCCAACCCCCAGTGGATCATGGTGGACGTCTGGGCGCCGGACAGCACGCGAGGGTGGCTGGGCGCACCGCTCAGCGCTGAAGCGGAACAGCAGCACTTGGCGCAAGCCCTCCGCGAGGGGTACGTCCTGGTGACGCAGGAGGGCGGCTTCGTGCTGCTGCACCGCCTGGAGGTGATGCCGCAGCAGCGGAGCCGATCGGGACACGCCTGAGAGATCGCTGTCTCCCCAGGAGACGGGGGCTTCGCCGGTGAGTCGGCGGGCCATGAGAACGACCGTGGCCAGGTGGTCGCCGCCGTCCACCCACACCTTGCGCAGGGTGGGAGGGGCGGCGGCGACCTCGTCGACCGGATGGGTGCCGCGGTACGGGCATCTTGGGATGTTGGTTACACCGGAGCGCCCGGCCCCATGCGCAGCAGTTCTTCGCGAGGCGATCCACTGCCCCTTTGAGGCATGACGACGTATCGGGAGTCCTCCAGCAGCCCCAGCAGATAGTCGCCGTATCCGCTCTTGAGCAGCGGCTGGGCAAGTTTCCGGAGCCGGTCGTCGTCGATCAGGCCGGCGCGCCAGACCGCCTCCTCGACGCAGCCGACCTTGAAGCCCTGGCGTTCCTCGATCACCCGGACGAATTCCGAAGCCTGAACCATGGAGTTGAAGGTTCCGGTGTCGAGCCACGCGGTGCCCCGGTCGAGCCGGGTGACGTGCAGCGTCCCGGCTTCCAGATAGACGCGGTTGAGGTCGGTGATCTCCAACTCACCCCTGACGCTGGGCCGTAGGCCGCGGGCGATGTCCACGACGTGGTTGTCGTAGAAGTACAGTCCGGGCACGGCGTACCGGGACCTGGGACGGGCCGGTTTCTCCTCGATGGACAGCGCCCGGCCCAGTTCGTCGAACTCCACCACGCCATAGGCCGTGGGGTCGGCGACCTGGTAGGCGAACACCCTGCCGCCCTTCAGATCGTCGTGGTGGGCCAGCCGGGTGCCAAGGCCGCTGCCATGGAAGATGTTGTCGCCCAGAATCAGGGCGACCGACTCGTCGTCGATGAAGTCGGCGCCCAGGATGAAAGCATGGGCAATGCCCTCCGGGCGCTCCTGTGCCATGTATTCCAGCCGCAGGCCCAGTTGACTGCCGTCGCCTAGCAGCCGACGGAACTGGAACTGGTCTTCGGGGGTGGTGACGATCAGGATCTCCCGGACGCCTGCCATCACGAGTGTGGACAGCGGGTAATAGACCATGGGCTTGTCGAAGACCGGGAGCAGTTGCTTCGACACCGAGCGGGTCAACGGCCAAAGTCGCGAGCCGGTGCCGCCGGCCAACAGGATTCCGCGCATGGCATCACCATAGGTGAATTGCCCATGAATGCCGCTTTTCCACACGGCCGAGGACCGGCCTCTATTCATCAGCTCGGTTCGATCGCTACGCCGCGGACCTTCCCCGCGGCCTCTCGGTCATCGGTTTCACGACTCCCGGAAGTTCCCCGCCACCGACGAACCGGTGATGGTGCTGCTACACCCCGGCTTTGTCAGCGCTGCTCCCACCCTCCCCGGCGCGTCACGGCACACGAAGGCGCCCCTGAACGCCTTCCAGATCGCCTTCGGTCGCCACCCCGCCGACAACCGAACCCCCACAAACCAAGAGCAACCGCCGAGTTGACGTTCTCCCACCCCCCGGTGGCGTTCACCGTAGGAGTCAGATGTTTCGGAATGCCCGACACAGCCACCGAGGACCCGCGCCGGCGCACGGTCGATCCGGCGGTGATGGCTTGGAGAAAGGCTCGACCCGACCGCGGACCCGCCGAAGTGCCGGCATCGGTCGAACTGCGCGATGTATTCAACGCGATCCTCTACGTCAACCGCACGGGAATCCCCTGGGAATACCTCCCGCACGACTTCCCGAACCACGGCACCGCATACGCCTGCTACACGACCTGGCGCGACGAGGGAGTCTTCGCTCAGCTCAACCACGATCCGACCGGCCTGGCCCGCGTGAAGGAAGGGCGCAAGCCCGAACCGACAGCGTCCGTGATCGACACCCAGAGAAAAAACCGCCGTCGCCGAACACGGGGTCGGCCTCGGAATCGACGTCGAGGTTGTCGCCAGAAACCCGGGAGTCCGTGGCTTCCATGTCGCCGAATGGCGCTGGGTGGTACAGCGGAGTATCGGATTGATCACGATGCGCCGACGCCTCGCCCGCGACTACGAGGCCCTGCCCACCAGCTCCGGGGCGATGATCCGCATCGCCTCAATCGACAACCTCACCAAGCGCATGACGGACGCGACCGCACCCGCCTGATGAGGTACCCGATAGGACATAAAGGGTAATCCGCCTACGTCAAACGCCGTCTCAGACGTTGATGTCGAAGAAGAAGAGCTGTACCAGGCGGTGGGTGCCGTGCTCCCCGGCGAAGTGCTCGTACGACGTGGCCGAGTGCATCAGCTTCGCGTCCCAGATCACCAGCCGGTTGTACTGACCGGAGACCGACTCGATCAGCTCCCAGTTGTCCTCGTGCTCCAAGTTGTAGGGGTCGTAGACGACCGAGCGCGCGGCCTCGACGGCCTCGGAGCTGCCGAGGCGCGCCTGTTCCTTCGGATGACTGGGCGCACGCCGGCAGCCGTGGGTCCTGTCGCGCCAGAAGCTGGTGCCGGCACCGGGAGGCGGGTTCGGGTTCAGGTAGATCGCGGCGGCGTAGCTCTGCGAGTCGTGGTGCCAGACCAGCGGGTCGTCGTGCGCGGTCTGCTGAAAGACGCCGTTGGCGTTGTGGCCGAGCCATTCGGTGACCGGAGTGCCGAGCAGCCGCGAGAACTCCTCGCGCAGGCCGGGCCAGAGGAACCGGTGGTCGCTGCGCAGGCCTTTGAAGTACTGCAGACCGGTGTGGTAGCTGGCGCTGAGCGCGATCTCGCGCACCTCGTCCGGGTCGTCGAGGAAGTCATCCACGGAGAGCAGGTGCGGTGCGGAGGGGGTGAACAGCCGCTTCGCGGCGGGCTTGAGCTGCGCGTCCTCGAGGGTGGGGGCGGGTACCACGATCGGCAGCTGCGCACGGCCGCTGGAGATCAGGTAGCCACCGTCACCGCGGTCCTCCAGCACGACAGCGACCTCACCACCGAAGTTGAGCAGCTCCCCCGAGTTGAATGACATGGCCAGACTTCCTTCGTCGTGCGCTGACTGACGCACGAAGATTACCGGCCGACTCCTCGCAATTGCCAGATTTCGCCGCATAATTACCCACATCGGCGCAGTAGCCGGTCAGATCGCGCCGATCGTTTTCCCCTGGTGCACATTCCAGGCGAACTCGGCCGCGTTCTTCCCTGCCTACCCAGGCCTGATGCGCCTGGTCTCCGAGTTCACCGACCTCGGCGACTTTGATCGCAGCGGTGGCCCGGGCGGCGCTCGTCGCGCTCTTCCGGCGCACGGCCGAAATCGCGCGCCCTCTGGTCGCGATGACCCGTTGGTGCGGCTGCGCCCACCCGCCGTCCTGATGGTCCAGACGCTGGTCACCATCGCCACCGCGCTTGGACGGTGCGCCGGGGCCGGCCCCAGTACGAACGTATGTCAGCCGCAGGCCAGTTGACATCGGTCGCCGAGCAACCGGCGGAGCCGGTACTCGTTTTCGGGGGTGGATGATCAGAACCGAGAACAGGGCCGGGGACCCGCCCGTACGCCTTTGTACGGTGCAGCGGGTCCCGGCCCGGTTGGTGGTGCTGTCACCGCGGCCGGCCTGGCGACGTCGCAGGTCAGGGCAAGTCGGACCGGCCGCGGAGTTCAGGGGTGGACGGCAGCCGCGAGGCCGCCGTCCACTCGGAACTCAGCCCAGGCGCCGCACCAGCGCGCGGTACTCGTCCCACAGTTCCTTCGGGGTGTGCTCGCCGAAGGTGTTGAGGTGCTCGGGCACGAGCGCCGCCTCCTCGCGCCACACGTCCTTGTCGACGGTGAGCAGGAAGTCGAGGTCGGCCTCGGAGAGGTCGAGTCCCTTGGTGTCCAGGGCGCCCTTGGCCGGCAGGATGCCGATGGGGGTCTCGACGCCTTCGGCCCTGCCGTCGAGGCGGTCCACGATCCACTTCAGGACACGGCTGTTCTCACCGAAGCCCGGCCACACGAACTTGCCCGCGTCGTTCTTGCGGAACCAGTTCACGTAGTAGATCTTCGGAAGCTTCGCCTGGTCCTTGTCCTTGGCGACGTCGACCCAGTGCCCCATGTAGTCGCCCATGTTGTAGCCGCAGAACGGCAGCATGGCGAAGGGGTCGCGACGCAGCTCGCCGACCTTGCCCTCGGCGGCGGCGGTCTTCTCGGAGGCCACGTTGGCGCCGAGGAAGACGCCGTGGTTCCAGTCGAAGGACTCCGTCACCAGCGGTACGGCGGTGGCGCGGCGTCCGCCGAAGAGGATCGCCGAGATCGGCACGCCCTTGGGGTCCTCCCACTCGGGCGCGATGATCGGGCACTGCGAGGCGGGGACGGTGAAGCGGGCGTTAGGGTGGGCGGCGGGCGTACCGGACTCCGGCGTCCAGTCGTTGCCCTTCCAGTCGGTCAGGTGGGCCGGAGTCTCCTCCGTCATGCCCTCCCACCAGATGTCGTTGTCGTCGGTGAGCGCGACGTTGGTGAAGACGGAGTTGCCCCACAGCGTCTTCATCGCGTTGGCGTTGGTGTGCTCACCGGTACCGGGCGCGACGCCGAAGAATCCGGCCTCGGGGTTGATCGCGTACAGCCGGCCGTCCTCGCCGAACCGCATCCACGCGATGTCGTCGCCGATCGTCTCGACCGTCCAGCCGGAGACGGTGGGCTCCAGCATGGCGAGGTTGGTCTTGCCGCAGGCGCTCGGGAAGGCGGCGGCGACGTACTTGGACTCGCCCTGCGGCGGGGTCAGCTTCAGGATGAGCATGTGCTCGGCGAGCCAGCCCTCGTCACGCGCCATGACGGACGCGATGCGCAGGGCGTAGCACTTCTTGCCGAGCAGCGCGTTGCCGCCGTAGCCGGAGCCGTAGGACCAGATCTCGCGGGACTCGGGGAAGTGCGAGATGTACTTGGTGGAGTTGCACGGCCACGGCACGTCCGCCTGGCCCTCGGCCAGCGGCGCTCCGAGCGTGTGCACAGCGCGCACGAAGAAGCCGTCGGTGCCGAGCTCGTCGAGGACGGGCTGTCCCATGCGGGTCATGGTGCGCATGGACACGGCGACGTAGGCGGAGTCGGTGATCTCGACGCCGATCGCGGAGAGGTCGGAGCCGAGCGGGCCCATGCAGAACGGGACGACGTACATCGTCCGGCCCTTCATCGAGCCGCGGAAGATGCCCTTCTCCCCCGCGAATATCTCCCGCATCTCGGCGGGCGCCTTCCAGTGGTTGGTCGGGCCCGCGTCCTCCTCCTTCTCGGAGCAGATGAACGTCCGGTCCTCGACCCGCGCGACATCGGTCGGGTCGGAAGCGGCGTAGTAGGAATGCGGGCGCTTGATCGGATCGAGCTTCTTGAAGGTGCCCTTGTGAACGAGCTCCTCGCACAGGCGCTCGTACTCGGCCTCGGATCCGTCACACCAGACCACGTTGTCCGGCTGGGTCAGTTCTGCGATCTCGTTGACCCACGAGATCAGTTCCTTGTGCTGGGTGGGGACGGTGGAGGGAGCCGCGATGTCGCGCGCCACGATTGCTCCTAGATGAGGGGTTTTTTGTTGAGGCCCCGTGGGGGCTGCGACCCGGATGCTTCGGGGTGTAGAGACCCAAGGCGCTCATCCGGTGCCGACCGCACTCATTTGATCATCCGACGGGTTCGCCCATATGTCCAGAGGGCCTCACACGTGAGCGGAGTGACCATCGCCACGTGTATCCGCGATTCTTTGCGTACACGTTGGGTTCAGCTGAAGGTTTTTTTGCGCATGCGCCGCCTTGCGCCACGCTCGTGAGAACATGGCCACTCTTGGCTGTTCAGTGCACCGTACTGACACGTAACTTACGGTTCCGTAGGTAGGATTCCGCCTATGACTGCGCCCGTCCCCGACGCGCCCACGGACTCGCCGGCCGCAGGCCGCAGTCCCGCAGCGCTCTCCCCGTCGCATCCGGTCAAGCCCAAGCTGCGCGGCTGGCTGCACCTCGGCATGTTCCCGGCCGTCCTGATCTCCGGTCTGGTGCTCACCGCTCTGGCCAGTTCCACGCGGGCCCGCATCGCCTGCGGGATCTTCGTCCTGACGGCCTGCCTCCTGTTCGGAGTGAGCGCGCTCTACCACCGCGGCAACTGGAGCCCGCGGATGGACGGCGTGCTGCGCAGACTCGACCACGCCAACATCTTCCTGATCATCGCGGGCACCTACACCCCGCTCACGATGCTGCTGCTCCCCGGCGCCAAGGGGCAGTGGCTCCTGTGGAGCATCTGGGCCGCCGCGGCGGCGGGCATCATCTTCCGGGTGTTCTGGGTCGGCGCCCCGCGCTGGCTCTACACCCCCTGCTACATAGCGATGGGCTGGGCGGCCGTCTTCTTCCTGCCGGACTTCATGCGCACGGGCGGCATCGCCGTGCTGGTCCTGGTGATCGTCGGCGGACTGCTCTACAGCGCGGGCGGCGTGATCTACGGGATCAAGCGCCCCAACCCCTCACCCCGCTGGTTCGGCTTCCACGAGGTCTTCCACTCCCTCACCCTCGCGGCGTTCGTCGTGCACTACGTGGGCATCTCACTGGTGGCCTACCAGCACGGGTAACGCCCCCCTTCCTCCCTGAATGGCCACGGCTTCCGAGCCGTGGCCATTTTTGCGTCCCCTGACAGTGCACCCCCATTGACATCAACCACCTTTTGACAGCTACTCTCATTTCATGGTTACTGTCACGCAAGACGATGGCGTGCGGCGCGACCCTCCCCCACTCTCAACTTCGTTCGAGCGGGGGGACCCCCATCGCTGGTGGGCCCTCGGGGCCCTGGTCGCGAGCATGCTCACGCTCGGCTTCGACACGACGATCCTCAACGTGGCCCTTCCGACGATGGCGGGCGAACTCGGCGCCACCACCGGCCAGCAGCAGTGGATGGCGGACGCGTACGTGATCGTCTTCGCCGCGCTGATGCTCCCGGCGGGACTGCTCGGCGACCGGTTCGGACGGCGGCGGATGCTCGTCGTGGGGCTCGGGATCTTCCTCGCCGGTTCCGTGGCCGGCGCCCTGGCCGACGACGTCAACTGGGTCATCGTGGCCCGCACGGTGATGGGCCTCGGCGCCGCGCTGGTCATGCCGCTCGCCCTGTCCGTGCTGCCCTCGCTCTTCGGACCCGACGAGCGCACCAAGGCCGTCGGCATCATCTCCGCCGCCTCGTCGCTCGGTCTGCCGCTCGGCCCGATCATCGGCGGCTGGCTGCTCAACCACTTCTGGTGGGGCTCGGTCTTCCTGGTCAACGTCCCGATGGCCGCGATCGGCATCGCCGCCTGCGTCTTCCTGCTGCCCGAGACCCGCGACCCCGCCTCCCCCAAGGTCGACACCCTCTCCACCGCGCTCACCGCGGCAGGCCTCGGCGCGCTCATCTACGCGATCATCGAAGCGCCCAGCCGCGGCTGGGGCGACCCGCTGATCGTGGGCATGCTCGCTGGGGCCGCCGTTCTGATCGCCGCCCTGGTGCTGCGCGAGCGGCGCGTGGAACGCCCCATGCTCGACATGTCGCTGCTCACCCACCGCGGGTTCCTGTTCAACACGATCGCGGCGACCCTGGTGATGTTCGTCCTGTCCGGCCTGCTGTTCGTGCTGCCGCCGTATCTCCAGGCGGTGCTCGGCCACGACGCCTTCGGCACCGGCCTGCGGCTGCTGCCCATGATGGGCGGTCTGATCGTCGCGGCCCGGGCCGCACAACCGGTCGTCGCCCGGTTCGGTTCCCGCGCGGTGGTCACCGCCGGACTGGTGGTACTGGCCTTCGCCGCGCTGCTCGGCAGCCGTACGACGGTCGACTCGGGCTACGGCTTCACCGCGCTGTGGCTGTCCATCACCGGATTCGGCTTCGGTTTCTCGGTCGTCCCCGCGATGGACGGCGCCCTCGGCGCCCTGCCCCGCGACCGGGCCGGCAGCGGCTCCGGGCTCCTCATGACGACGCGCCAGGTCGGCAGCGCGATCGGCATCGCCCTCCTCGGCAGCCTGCTGGCCGGCACATTCCGCGACCGCCTCGACGTCACCGGGCTGCCCGCGAAGGCCGCCGACACCGCCGGGGAGTCCGTGGTCGCGGCGCACATCGTCGCCCAGAAGGCGGGCTCGGCCGATCTCGTGGCCTCCGCGAACAGCGCGTACGTCCACGGCATGGGCCTGGTCCTGCTGGTGTGCGGCGTCGCGGCCCTCGTCACCGCCCTGCTGGCCGCGGCGTTCCTGCCCAACACCCCCGTCGCGCACGCCACGAAGGAGGACGAGGACCCGGCCATGGTCACCGTTGTGGCGGATGCCGGACAATGAGCAACATGACGGCCGCACCCTCCCCCTTCAGCCCCGCCGACCGCCCTCAGCTGGGCCTGCGCGAGCGGAAGAAGATCAAGACCCGCGAGGCGATCCGCACCGCGATGTACACACTGGTCAAGGAACAGGGGTACGACGCGACGACGATCGAGCAGATCGCCGAGCGCGCCGAGGTGTCGCCGTCGACGATCTTCCGCTACTTCCCCACCAAGGAGGACATCGTCCTCACGGACGAGTTCGACCCGCTCATCATGGAGGAACTCCGCGCCCGGCCCACCGACGAGCCGTGGATGGACACCCTCCGCTATGTGATGCAGAAGGCCATCCGGCTCGGCATCAAGGATGACCCCGAGGTGTCCCGGCTGCGGACCCACCTGATGGTCCAGGTCCCGGCGGTGCGCTCGCGGATGATGGAGAGCATGTCGGTCACCGGCAACATGCTCTGCCAGGCGATCGGCGAACGCACCGGCCGGGACCCGGACAGCCTGGAGGTGCGGGTCTACGCGATGGCGCTCATCGGCGGCCTGATGGAGACCTCCCTGTACTGGGCGGAGAACGACCACCGGGACGAGTTCTCGGATCTGGTGGACCGCACGATGGACGTCCTGGAACACGGCCTCCCCACCGAAAACCCCCGAGACCAGGGCTCTCCGGCGTGACATCCTGACCGGGTGAACGGACCCGAGATCCACGTCGCCTTCGCCCCCGAACTGACGGTCTTCGTCCCGCGCGAGCGGCGCCGGGCCCTCACCACCGACGGCGTCTCGACCCTCGGCCATGTCGTCGAATCCCTCGGCGTTCCGCTGACCGAGGTCGGCACGCTCCTCGTCGACGGCCGGGAACTGCCCGTGTCGCACATCCCGGCGGCCGGCGAGTCCGTGACCGTACAGCCCGTGACGCGCCCCCAGCAGGTCCCCGGCGCCCCGCTCCGCTTCCTCCTCGACGTCCACCTCGGCACCCTCGCGCGCCGGCTGCGCCTCCTCGGAGTCGACGCGGCGTACGAGTCGACGGACATCGGCGACCCGGCCCTCGCCGCACGCTCCGCCGCCGAGCGGCGCGTGATGCTCAGCCGCGACCGGGGGCTGCTGCGCCGCCGCGAGCTGTGGGCGGGCGCGTTCGTCTACAGCACCCGGCCCGATGACCAACTCCGGGACGTACTCGGCCGGTTCGCACCCGAGCTGAGGCCCTGGACGCGCTGCACCGCCTGCAACGGCCTGCTCAAGGAGGCCACGAAGAAGCAGGTCGTGGACCAGCTGGAAGGCGGCACCGAGCGCTCCTACGACGTGTTCGCCCAGTGCGAGGAGTGCGGGCGCGCCTACTGGAAGGGCGCGCACCACGAGGGCCTGGAAGCCATCGTGGAGCGCGCCCTCGCCGAGTTCGGGAGCCAGACGCCTAGCGGCGCTTGAGGTCCTTGGCTCCGCAGGCCAGCCCGTCCTTGTTCGGGTCGAGACCCAGCGGGTCGTCCTTGCCGTTGACCTTCAGACGGCCGTAGTCGTTCGTCTTCAGCCAGGCGCAGCGCGAGGCCGTCGTCTTCTTGACGCCGTCCGGGAAGACGGTCGGCACGCAGACGTTGATCGTGCCGTAGTGCCGGTCGCAGCCGGAGATCGTGGTGCTGACCTTCTGCGAGGTCCGCTTCTTGCCGCCCTTGGTGACCGTGCCCTCAAGGGAGTCGGCGAAGGAGTGGACGTGCGCCGAGGCGGTGTCCGTGGCCAGGGCGGCAGGGCCCTGGAGGTGCACCCACTTGGCGACCGAGGGCACCCCGTTGGCATCGACCGCGAAGAGCATGTACCAACCGGGCGGGGCCATGTTGGGGTTGCTCGTCACGTTCAGGTCGACGTTGTTGCCGTCCACCGACAGGGGCAGGTCCACGAAACGCTGGTTCGGGTCGGAGGAGTGCGTCACCGCGGCCGGGCGGATCAGCTCGGCCTTCACGATGGGCCGGTCGACCGTGATGCGCTGCGTGTCCCCGTACACCCACTCGTTGTCGATCACCGAGGTGATCGTCGGACGGGTGCCCTTGAGGAGGTAGGGCGGGGTGTAGATGGACACGTTGTGGTTCCAGGTGCCGTTGCCCGGGTTGTCGCCGGTGGCCATCACCCGGCCGTCGGGCAGCAGGAACGCGGAGGAGTGGTAGCCGCGCGCCTCGGGGTCGGCGGCCACCGGGTCGAAGGTGGAGGTCGCCGGGTCGAACATCGACGCTTCGAAGACGGGGTTGGCGCGGTTGTGCAGGCCGCCGCCCGTCTCCAGCACCTTGCCGTCCGGCAGGAGGACGGCGGAGACGTACATCTTGCCCTGGTTGCCGGTCTCGGCGACCTTGCCGTTGCCGAGGTCGACCGTGCCCTGCGGGATCTGCGGGCCTACGGTGTACGCCGGGTTCGCGGCCTTCAGGTCGATGATGTCGGTGAGCCGGTTCGCCTCCGGGTTGGAGTCGATGTTGCCGCCGCCGATCGTCAGCACCTTCTGGTCCTGGGCCGGGGGCAGCAGCACGCTCGCGGACTGGTCGCGCTCGTCCTTGTCCTGGAGTCCGGGGATCGCCGTGACGGTGTTCGCGTCGTAGTCGTAGATCGCCGAACCCGTGCCGGGCGTGCCGTTGCCGAAGACATGGCTGCCCGAGTAGAAGAGCCGCCCGTCCTGCATCAGGATCATCGACGGGTACAGACCCCAGTACGACCAGGTCTGGTTGACCTGCCACAACGGCAGCCACTGCTGCTGCGCCGCCGACCAGCGCTCGGCCGTCACCGACCCGGTGGAGTCCTCGCGCAGTCCGCCGAACGAGATGACGTCACCGTTGCCGAGCTCGGTGGCCGACGGGTACCAGTGGCCGTCGTTCAGGTCGTTCGTCTTGCTGTACGTCTCGGTGACCGGGTCGAAGATGTACGAGTCCTTGTACCCCTCGTAGCCGTGCCCGCCCGCGACCGGGAACGCCTTGTTGCCGCTCATCACCAGCACCCGCCCGTCGGCGAGCTGGACGTGTCCCGAGCAGAACATGTCCTTCGGCGTGGGGATCACCTTGTACGTGCCCTTCACCGGGTCGTAGACCGCGCTGGTGAAGGTGCCCGCGTCGAAGTTCTCCTCGCTGTTGCCGGACCCGGCGATCAGCAGCACCTTGCCGTTGTTGAGGACGACGGAGTGCATGGAGCGCACCGGGTTCTGCGTGGGCAGCACGTCCCAGCGGCCGTTCGCGCACTCGTCGGCGGTGGCGGTGCAGGTGGCCGGCGGGATCGGGTCGGAGACCTGTTCCATCGTGTAGTCGTCGGTGGTCGCCGAGCCGGTGCCGTACACCGAGACGCCCCAGGTGATGCGGTCGGTACCGGCCGGGACGGCGGGCGTACGGACGCTCGCCTGCGTCCAGCTCGCCGCCATGTCCAGCGTCTTGAGGTCGGTCCAGTACTGCCAGCCCGCCGTGGTGTCGTGCCGGAAGAGGGTGATCGCGGTGTCCGGTGTCGTCGACTTGTACCAGAGGCCGAGGTCGTACTGCTTGCCCGCGGTGACCACCGGCGCGCAGGTCGCGGACTCCGTGATCAGGGCCTTGCGGTCGCCGTCGACGCGCCGGGTCAGTGTGACCTTCATGGCCTTGGAGCCGGAGTGGGAGTCGGCGACGGTGGCGAAGGTGAAGTCGTTGTCGCCCCAGCCGGACTTCTCCCAGCAGGACGGCATGCCGTCCGTGCCGTCGGTCTCGAAACCCGGGTTGGTGACGAGGTTGGCGGCGGAGGCGGGCTGGGGCGAGACGAGCAGCAGCCCGGCGGCCAGGCCCGCCACGGCCAGCAGTGAGGTTCTCCGTCTGGGTCGTGCCAGATGTTTCACGCGGCTCTCCTTTTTGTGCGGCTGCGGCTCCCGCCCGGGGCCTCGCTGCCGCGGCGCGGCAGATAGACCAGCGCCTCGGTGCCCACGAAGCGCAGGACGAAGGTCATCACCAGGGCCAGCGCGGTGGCGGACAGGGCGCCCATCCCGAAGTGGCCGACGAACAGGGCGATCAGCGGGATGCGCAGCACCAGGTCGGCGTTGGCGAGCAGCCCGAACCGGCCCACCCGGTCCCACCAGGTGCGGTGCCTGCGGCGCTCGCGGAACAGCAGATGCTCGATGAGCAGGAAGTTCCAGGCGACGCCGAGCTGGTTGGCGAGGATCTCGGCCGGTACGTAGTGCATGCCGGCGGCGGTGAGCGCGTACAGGCCGAGCAGGTTCGGCAGGAAGCCGGTGGCGCCGATCAGGCCGAAGACCACCATCCGGGCGACCGGCGAGGCGGTGCGCAGCCCGACGAGGTGGCGCAGGAACCGGAAGCCCTCCTGCGCGGTCGACTTGGACTCGCCCGCGAACCGGTCCTGGAAGACGAAGGGCACCTCGGTGACCTGGCGGGGGCGGCTGCGGACGGCGAGTTCGAGGAGGATCTTGTAGCCGAGCGGCTGGAGGATGTCGGCGGTGACCGCGCTGCGGCGGATCGCGAAGAAACCGCTCATCGGATCGCTGATGCCGCGCAGTCGGCGCGGGAAGAGCGTCTTGGTCAGCCAGGTCGCGCCGCGCGAGACGGCGATGCGGTAGCCGCCCGCGAGACCCTCGCGGCTGCCGCCCTTGATGTACCGGCTGGCGACGACGAGCCCGGCGGCGGACCGCTCCCCCGAGGCCACCAACTCCGGTATCAGGGACGGCGGATGCTGGAGATCGCCGTCCATGACGACGATCCAGTCGGAGCTCGCCGCCTTCAGGCCCTCGACGACGGCGCCGCCAAGCCCGCCCACGGCCTCCTCGCGGTGCAGCACGGTCACCGGGAACGGGCAGTCCTGCGCCTCCCGGGAGATCACCTCGGGGGTGTCGTCCGTGGAGTCGTCCACGAAGACGACCTCGCAGGGCAGCCGGGAGGGCACCGACTCGGTGATCCGGCACAGGAGTTCGCGGATGTTCGCGGACTCGTTGAAGGTCGGTACGACGATGGTGACGGCGCCCGGTTCAGGGACTGCGTTTTCGCGCTCGGCTCGCCTCCGGGGCGCTCCAGCCGGTGTCGAGAGGGCGATCGTGCTCAACCCTTCGGGCCTCCGCGCGTTCGCCCTCTCGACACCGGCGCGCCCCTCCGGCTCACTCGCGGTGGACGCCCGTACGGCCGGATCGCCGAGCTCCCCGGGGACAGTGCTCTCGAAGCTGCTCATCGACTGCCCCCGGATGTCGTCGTGGTCATGGTGTTTCCCGTGCTCCCGTCGATCTGCCGGATCTCGATCCGGTCGGCGCCCTTGCCGAAGGTGGCGACCGGCGTCGAGTGTTCGATGGCCGCCTTGACGTTGGGCAGGTCGACCGCGTCACGCCGCACCGTCGGGGAGGCGACGACGTAGTCGATGTCCTTCCAGCCGCGCGGCATCGTCTTGGTCACCGCGGGGTCGAGGTCCGCCTTGTAGAACCAGATGACGCCGAGCCCGGGCCGGTAGCCGTCGTGGACCAGGTCGAGCCAGAGGGCGTCGTCGACCAGGACCCGGGTGGCCGCCGGGTCCTGGACCTCGGTCTTCAGCCAGGTGGCCGCCGCCCGGTAGGGGGCGTTGGCGTCGGCGGTCACGGCGGTGCGGTCGCCGTCGTACCAGCGCGGCAGCACGTAGAGCGCGGCGACCGCCACGAGCGCGGCCGCCGTCACCCGCCGTCCCCAGGTGACGTACGGCTTCTCCTCGTCGCTCCGCCACCTGCGCAGCACCAGATGGGCGAGGCTGGCGGCGCCTCCGGCGAGGACCAGCGCGAGGAACGGCAGCGCCTGGATGATGTACATCGCGGGCAGATAGCCGCTCGGGCGCAGCGCCACCAGGGCGAGGATCGCCACCGTGAGGGCGGGTCCGGCGAGGGCCCGGGCGGTGACGGACCACCGCCAGGTGGCCAGGAGCAGCAGTGCTCCGGCGAGGCCGCCGATGATCAGCACCCGGTCGTAGTAGAGCCAGGAGTGCAGCACGCCGTACGAGCCGGTGCCGGGGTCGAGGATGAAGCCGGAGCCGGGTCGGCTCATCTGGTAGGTGATGCCGTCCCAGAGCGAGACATGGCCCGCGCCCGGGAACAGTTCGCCCTTGAGCAGGGCGAACAGCGGGTACGCGAGGCCGATCAGGGCGCAGGCGGTGATGGCTCCGGTGAGCGCGAACTTGCGGGTGTCGCGGTGGCCGTGGCGCCACATGGTGACCAGGAGCGCGGGCAGGACGACGAGCATCGTCTCCTTGGTGAGCACGGCGGCCGCGGCCGCGATGCCCGCCCCGAAGTGGTGCCAGAGGTGCCGGCTCGGGGACGCGGCGAGGCAGAACGCGAGCAGCGTCCACATCACCGCGATGTTGTCGAGGAAGATCTCGCGCTGGAGCACGACCGACAGCGGGGAGAGCCCGAAGAGCACCATCGCGAGGCCCGCGGCCCAGCGCGGCAGCGAGAGACGGCGCGCGAGGACGTACAGCAGGACCGAGCTTGCGGCGCTGACCGCGAGCATCGCGACGCGCATCGAGCCGACCGTCATCAGCGAGGGGCTGATGTGGGCGGGGATCCAGGTCAGTGCGGCTATCTGGATCCAGCCCAGCGGCGGGTGGTCGTACCAGTACGTGTAGTGCGCGAGGCCCTTGCCCTGCTGCACGGCCCACGCCTGGGCGAGGTAGGTGCCCTCGTCGTCGCTGAGGGTCGGGTAGTCGGTGATGTTCCAGCCCTGCACGACGATGATCGCCAGCAGCAGGGCGCCGCACAGCAGCAGGTCGGTGCGTGAGGTGCGCAGCCGCTGGAGCGGCGGGCGGTCGTGGACGATGTCGGGCACGGTGGGTCGCGTCGCGGGGACCGTGGACGTGGTCACCGCGGGAAGTGTCGAGGTCACGCGGGAAGGTCCTCTCGGGACTTTCGGTACGTTTCGGTAGATACGGGCCCAAGGCCTGCAGCACCAGGGCGTACGGAACCAAGGCCGCCCCGCCTGATCTCGGACCGGATGCCCGGCGGGTGGCCTCGGGCCCTAGTGGGTCGCTTCGGCCTCGGTGAGGTGCGCACCGACATGACTGGTCAGCTCCCAGTCGTTGCGGCCCCTTTGCTCACGCCAGACGGCACGGACGGCCGCACCGGCGAGGAGCACCTGATAGAAGGGGCCACCGACCACGAGCTTCAGATAGTGGACGAACCGGACGCGGAGCCCGTACTGCTTGCCGAAGTCGTGCAGTCCGACGAGCTCGAAGACGAAGGTGACCAGGGCGGTCACGGCCGGCAGGAAGGTGATGAAGGCGATCCCGACGGGCACGTCGAGGAAGAGCGCGATGGCCACGTTGAGCGGGATGACCACCCCGGAGACGGCCTGCAGATACGGCGTCATCAGCGTGTATCGGGCGAGCAACCGCTGTCCGAAGCCCGGCAGTTGCTTCCAGTCCTTCTTGCGGTAGACCTGCAGGAAGCCCTGGTTCCACCGGGTGCGCTGCTTCATCAGCGACACCAGGCTGCCCGGGGTCTCCTCCCGGGTCACCATGTCGGAGTCGTAGGCGACGACGACCTTCTTGCCGACGCTGGAGAGCCGTACCCCCAGGTCGCAGTCCTCGGCGAGGCACTCGGGGTCCCAGCCGTCCGCTTCCCGCAGTACGTCCGTCCGTACGAAGACGGTGTTGCCGCCGAGCGGGATGAATCCTTTTTGCGCATGCAGGTGCAGCCGCGAGCGGAACCAGAAGAAGTACTCCAGGCAGTTGCGCAGGCTGTACCAGTTGGAGTGGAAGTTGATGAGCTGGACCCCGCCCTGGACGACGTCCGCACCCGTCGTGCGGAACGCGTGGTCGACATGGGCGAGCAGCTCCGGATGGACCTGGTCCTCGGCGTCGAAGACCCCGACGACCTCGCCGCGGCAGTGCGGCAGCGCCGTGTTCATGGCCTTCGGCTTGTTCTTCTTCTCGTGGTGGTCGACGACGACCCGCACCCGCTCGTCGCGGGCCTCGGCCTGCCGGGCGACCTCGGTGGTCTCCGGATCGTCGTGCCCGACGATGACGATGATCTCGAAGTCGGTGTGGCTCGATTCCAGCAGTCGCTGGATGGTGTGGTCGAGCACGGCCTGTTCGTGGCGGGCCGGCAGCAGCAGCGAGAACGCCAGCCGGTCATCGCCGTCCGGTCTGCCGAACCGGGTGGACGCCAGCACCTCGGGCGTGCGCCACGCGTGCATCTGCCACCAGAGAGTGAACGCCGCCATCCAGAACAGGGCCAGTGAAACGGCAGCAATAAAGACAGACGTGAGCAACAGATCCCCCCAGATCCCAAAACCCCCATTCGCGACGATGTGTCACATCCGCCGCGTCACGATGCAAAGACTATGGGCGATCTGTGAAGTGCACAGGCTGATCTGGTGAAGAGCGTGTTTCATCACAGTCGGATCGTTTGCTGAACAATTCGAACACCGGTCGCGTTTCAGCCAGTTGACGGACGGTCTGATGATCTGCGTTTCAGCTGCTCAGAGCCGTGCGAAGCCGGTCGGGATCGGTCGTCGGAGCGTCACAGGTGAAGTTACGGCAGACGTACGCGGCGGGCTCGCCCTGCACGAGGGGGCGGTCGGCGAGGAGCGGCAGCTCGTCACTCTCCGGAGTGCCCACGGCCACCACGGCACCCGGCGCGGTACCGAGCAGCGCCGTCCGGTGCAGGGCCTTTGTCAGGGGATGCCCCTCCGGCCCCACGACCGCGACCTCGCGTGGCCCGTCGAGCAGCGCCTCCGCCACCGCGAGCCCCCAGCCGATGAAACGGGGAGCGCGCGGCCCGAGCGCCTTCACGACGCCCAACGCCCTTTCGGCGGCGGCCCGATGGGGCTCGGCTCCGGTCTGGGCGGCATAGCTCAGCAGGGCACCGGCCGCTGCGCTCCAGCCGGAGGGCGTGGCGTTGTCGGTGGGGTCCTGGGGCCGGCGGATGAGCCGCTCGGCGTCGGCCGCGGTGTCGTACAGCGCGCCGGACTCGGGATCGGCGAACTGCACGATCACCTGGTCCAGCAGGAACCCGGCGAATTCCAGCCACACCCCTTCCCCGGTGACGGAGGCCAGCGCGAGGAACCCCTCGGCGACGTCCGCGTAGTCCTCCAGCACCCCCGCGTTGGCCCCGGCCTGCCCGTCCTTGCTGGTACGGGACAGCCGCGCCCGGTCGTCCATGTGCACCCGTACGAGGAGATCCGCGGCGGCGATCGCGGCGTCCACGAGGTCGGGGCGGTCGAAGTAGGCGCCGGTCTCCGCGAGGGCGGCGACGGCGAGCCCGTTCCAGGCGGCGACGATCTTGTCGTCGCGCCCGGGAGCGGGCCGCTCGGACCGCGCGGCGAGCAGCCGACGCCTGATGCCGGCCACCTTCTCCGCGTCGAACAACTCGTCCTGCTGCGGAAGTTGCAGTACGGAGGAGCCCTCCTCGAAGGTCCCCTCCTCCGTCACCCCGAAGTACCGGGCGGCGAGTTCGCCGTCCTCCGCGCCGAGAGCCTCGCGGAGCTGCCGCGGGGTCCACACGTAGTACGCACCCTCGACGTGCTTCCCCGTGCCGTCGTCGCTGTCGGCGTCGAGCGCGGAGGCGAACCCGCCTTCGTTCGTGCGGAGTTCGCCCACCATGAAGTCGGCGGTCTCCAGGGCGACGCGACGGGCGAGCTCGGAGCCGGTCGAACGCCAGAGATGCGCATACACCCTGCACAAAAGTGCATTATCGTACAACATCTTCTCGAAATGGGGCACAACCCACTCGCGATCCACGGAGTACCGCGCGAACCCCCCGCCCAACTGGTCGTAGATCCCGCCCCGCGCCATCCGCTCACAGGTGTCCTGCGCCATCTGGAGAGCGCCCTCGGAACCGGTCCGCGCGTGATGCCGCAGCAGGAACTCGATCACCATGGACGGCGGGAACTTGGGCGCGCCCCCGAAACCGCCCCGCGAGGCGTCGTACTCCCGGGTGAGCCCGAGCAGCGCCCCGGCCAGGTCCTCCTCGCCGGGCACCTCGCCGCTCCCGAAACCCATCTCCCGCTCGGCGAGATCCCGCACGATCTTCCCCGCGACCTCGGCGACCTCGCCCCTGCGATCGGTCCAGGCCCCGCGCACCCCCTCCAGCACCTGCCGGAACGACGGCATCCCGTGCCGGGGCGCGGGCGGAAAGTACGTCCCGAAATAGAAGGGCTCCGCGTCCTGCGTGAGAAACACGGTCATGGGCCACCCGCCCTGCCCCGTGGCCGCCTGCACGGCCTCCATGTAGACGGCGTCGACGTCGGGCCGCTCCTCGCGGTCGACCTTGACGCTGACGAAGTGCTCGTTGAGGTAGGCCGCGGTCGCCTCGTCCTCGAAGGACTCGTGCGCCATGACATGACACCAGTGGCAGCTGCTGTATCCGACGCTGAGCAGCACGGGCACACCCCGCTCACGGGCCTCCTCGAAGGCCTCGGCCGACCAGGGCCACCAGTCGACGGGGTTGTCGGCGTGCTGGAGCAGATACGGGGACGTCTCATGGGCCAGTCGGTTCGGCATGGGTCCATCCTGCCGCAGTCCCCCGCCCCTGACGCGCCGGGCGCAGCCGCCCATTGATCGCGTCGCACCCTCGCGCTCACGCCCCCCACCAAGGACACTTGAATCGCAAGGGAGTTACCGCCGGAGGGGGACGTGACATGCGGGAAGGCCATCGGGCTGAGGCCGAGCGGCTGTTGGCCCGGGCCGTGGAGGAAGAGGTGCGGCGCTCGGGCGGGCGGAGCGACGGGGCCGTGTTGCTGTCACGGGCCCGGGCCGCGCTCGACACCATGGCAGAGGCCGCCGCCGAGGAGTACGGGGCGTACACCCGGGCGCTGGACGAGGCGGAGGCCGGCCGGCTGACGTTCGGACAGCGGTACGCCCGGGAGGGCGCCGGAACTCCCCTGCTGGTGGCGGTGGTTGCCGCCGTCGCGGCCTGCGCGGCGGACCTGGCGCTGGGCACGGGGGCCGCAGCGGCCGTCGGCGCGGGGGCGACCGTCGCCGTGGTGGGCGCGGCGGCCACCGTGCTCAAGGTGACCGCGTCGCACGTACCGGCCGCGAGCCGCCGGGCGGGAGCCCTGGGCCAGCCGGGCGGCCCCGAGCAGTTGCGGCTCCAGTGGCTGACGGCGCTGGAGGTACGGGGCATCCGGCCGTTCCTCGATCAGCAGCGGGTGCTCAGCGCCTCCGCGGGGGCCAAGCAGGGCGCTCCCCAGCTGCGGCGCACCGACAAGAGTGCCGCGGCGCGCAGACGCAACGTACTGGAGCAGTCGTTCGGGCAGCTTCCCGAGCCGGCCGGCCCGTTCACCGGGCGCCGGACCGAGCTGTCCCGGGTGGCGCAGTGGGTGCACGCGGCTCGCGCCGGCACCGAGACGAAGCCGACCGTGGTCGTCCTGCACGGCGCCCCCGGATCAGGCCGCAGCACCCTCGCGATCCGGGCGGCGCACAGCCTGAAGGACCAGTTCCGCGGCGCGTGCGTGGTGGACCTGCGCGGCGACAGCACCGAGGAGCCGCCCCTCACCACCCGCGACGCCATGCTCCACCTCCTCAACCGGCTCGGCGCACCCCGTGAGCAGCTCCTCTTCCGTGAGCGTTCCTCGCAGGACCAGCAGGTCAGACGCCTCAGCGAGCTGTACCACCAGCATCTGACGGGCCTGCCCGTCACGATCGTGCTCGACGACGCGAGCGACGCCGAGCAGGTCCGCGCCCTGGTCCCCGAGCGCTCGGAGAGCCTGGTCCTGGTCACCGCGCGCAAACCGCTCGACCTCCCCGCCGACCTCGCCGCCTGGGTGCACCAGCTCCCGGTCGACGCCCTGGACGCGGCGGGCGCCGAGGAACTGCTGAACGCGGCGGCCCAGGAGAAGCCCGACCCGTACGACGCCGAAGCCTCCGACCAGGTACGGGGGCTGTGCGGCGGCCTCCCCCTCGCCCTGCGTATCGCGGGTTCCTCCCTCGGCCCGCGCACCCCGCGCCAACTGGCCTCCGACCTCGGCGCGTACGGCCCCGTGGAGCCGGTCGAGCGGGTGCTGTGGCTGCGCTACACCGACCAGACCGACACGGCGAGGCGCCTGCTGCGCCGGCTGGCGCTGGCCGGCCGTGCCTCGCTCGGCGCCGCCGCCGCGGCCTCCCTGCTCGCGACGGACGAGCAGGAGGCCACCCGCCACCTCACCGCGCTCGCGCAGGCGGGCCTCATCGACCACGTCCGCGGCAGCCGCTACCGGCTGCACGACCTCGTCCGGGCCTTCGCCCAGG
This sequence comes from Streptomyces sp. NPDC058086, assembly GCF_042885015.1. Taxonomy (NCBI): domain Bacteria; kingdom Bacillati; phylum Actinomycetota; class Actinomycetes; order Kitasatosporales; family Streptomycetaceae; genus Streptomyces; species Streptomyces sp. NPDC058086. Next base: position 23,889 of record NZ_JBHVST010000061.1, read on the forward strand.
CACGGCTGCTTGACGAGGAGGAGCCGTCCGAGCGGACGGCGGCCCAGGAACGCCTGATCGTGAACTACGCGGAGCTGGCCGACTCGGTGATCCGCCTGGTCGACGGCAAGACGTCGACGCGGGCGGATCAGTTCGGGCCGCACGGCTTCACCTCCCTCGACGCGGCCCTGCGCTGGCTGGACGACGAGTCGAGCTTCATCACGGCCGCCCTGCGCCACGCGGAAGGCGTGAACCAAGCGGCCGTACTGAACCTCCTCGGCGCCCTGTGCGACTACTGCCTGCTGCGTGGCGACCTCTACCGCCTGGGTGAGATCAGCGAGTTGACGCAGGCCGTCGACCAGGGCCTGCTGGTGCGCTCGGTGCAGTGGCGCACCGGTATCGCGGCCCGCCAGCTCGGCGAGCTGGACAAGGCCCACACCACCCTGTCGTCCGTGGTGAACCTCTACTTCGAGGCGCACCACGACGCGGGCGCGGCCCGGGCCCTGTGCTCCCTCGGCATCACCCTCCACCACCAGGGCAACCTCACCGAGGCGGCCGCCAAGCTCCAGGAGGCCATGGCCCTGCAGGCCTCCCCCGACCTGGCGGCGGACCGCGCCTGGACGATGCACGCGCTGGCCGCCGTGGAGCGCGACCGGGGCCATCTCGCCCTCGCCCTGAACCTGCTCACCGAGGCCCTGGTCCTGCACCGCGAGGGCGAGTCCGTGCACGGCGAGGCGTGGGCCCACTTCCAGCTCGGCCAGCTGGGCCTGCGGATGGGCGACGTACCGCGCGCGGAACGGGAGTTGCGTGACGCCCTGGACCTGTACGGCCGTACGCGCGACGCCCGCGGCGAGGCCTGGGCCCTGACCCAGCTGGCCCGCGCCCGTCTCGTCGACGACGACCCGTCCACCGCGGTCGACGGCCTGCGCCAGGCGGCCTCCCGGCACCGGGAGAACGAGGACGCGCGCGGCGAGGCATGGACGGTCTACTACCTGGGCCAGGCCCTGGAGGAGACCGGCAACCTCGACCTGGCGGTCCGCGAACTGGAGCGCTCCCGCACGATGTTCTCGCGGATGCGGGACGTGTACGGGCTCGCCTGCGCCCGCCACCACTCGGCGCGCGTCACCCGAGACCAACGGGCCGCCCAGACCGGCTCCCTGCGCAACTCGGGCTTCGCCCGCCAGCTCCTGGTGGACGCGCGCGCCGACTTCCAGCGCATCGGCGTGGCCCACGGCGAGGCGTGGACCTGCCTGGAGCTGGCGGTGGTCGACGCCGGAAACGCCCGTACGCCGGGGGCCCTCGCCCTGTGCGACGAGGCGGCCGGCCTGTTCACCTCGTACGGGGACCGGCGCGGCGAGGACTGGGCCAGGTTCCTGAGGTGCACCCTTCTGCCGTACGGCTCCCCGGGCGGCCTCGAAGTGGGCAGCGCCGTCGCCCAGGAGGAACTGGCGCAGCTCTCCCGCACCGGCCACCCGCTCCGCGACGGAAGGCTCGACGACTACGTGGAGGCGTACCAACTCTTGCTCGAACGGGGGGTCGACCTGGACGCGGGATGGCAGGCTTGGCGCCTGGGAATGGTGCCGAGCCGGCATGCCCGGGAGGTCATGGGGGTGACGGTGACCGCGGCGCGCTAGGTCCTGTCGTCACATTCCCGTCGTCCGCCCGGAGGGCGGGGTAGACGAGAATGTGACGACAGGGCCTAGCACGGTGGGGATGTTCGGGTACGAGGGGGACTTCGGTGTCGTTCGTCGGGCGCACGCGCGAACTCGCCGCGGCACGGCGGGAGTTGGAGACCAAGCGGCTCCTGGTGGTGAGCGGCGGACCCGACTCGGACCGGTCCGCGTTTCTCGACGCGGTGGCACGAGAGGTCGCGGACGAGGCGGGACTTCCTGTGCACCGATTACGGGTGGCGGACGCCGGGGAGCGGTCGGGGGAGGCCGGGCGGACGCCGGGCGAGATGGCGGACACGGTCGTCGAGGCCTGCCGGGGCGTGTTCGCCGTGCATCCCTGCGTCGTGGTGGTGGACGGAGTCCCCGCGGGGACGGCGGACGGAGTCCCCGCGGGGACGGCGGACGGAATCCCCACCGGGACGGCTGACGGGTCCCTTCTCTCCGACCTGATCAGCGCCTTCGCCGAGTCGGAGTCCTTCCTTCTGGTGGGCTCGACGGACGCCCGGGAGGGCGCCTCCGCCCTCCCCTCCGACCGGTGCGCCGACGGCTGGGCGCTGCTCACCCGGGCCGCCGTCCACTGCGACCGGGGTGATCCGCGGGCGGCCGGACCGCTGCTGAGGCGGGCCGTGGAGGCCCACCAGGTCGCGGGCGACCGGCGCGGCGAGGCGTGGGCGGTCTTCCTGTACGGCCGGATGTGCCTGTTGCGCGGCCGGGCCGAGGACGCGCGGAGGCTGCTGGGCGCCGCGCGGGAGACGTTCCGGGCGATCGGTGAGGCCCGGGGCGTGGCGTGGGCGGGCGGCGAACTCGCGCGGCTCGCTGCTCGGTCGGGCTCCCCGGACCTGGACGCCCTCGCCGAGGCGCGCCGGCTGCACGAGCGCGCGGGCGACCGGCGCGGCGCCGCCTGGGCGCACCTGCGGTGGACCGTGGCGCGGGCGGACGAGCCCGGCTTTCCCTGGCAGGAGGAGTTCACGGACGTCCTGCGCCGCTTCCATGAGGTCTCCGACCGGCTCGGGACGGCATGGACACTGCACCACCACGCGCTGACCCTGGCCCGTACGGACGGGACGGACGGGACGGACGGCGCGCATCGAACGGGCGGGACGGACGAGCGGCGGCGCGAGGCTGACCGGCTGTTCGAGGGGGCCTTGGCGCTCTTCGAAGAGGCGGACTGCCCGCACGGGCGGGCCTGGACCATGCTCGAGTACGCGCTCCGCTCCCCCGCTCACCGCTTCCTGAACGGCGAGTGGGCGGCCGAGATCCGCCATGTGTTCCATGGGATCGGCGACGAGGCGGGCGAGGCCTGGGTGGACCTCGCCGAAGCCGGACCGTCCCCGGGCGGCGAGCCACCGTACGAACTGGCCTGCCGCTACCCCGCCGCCCTGCTGGACACGCTCGGGTGGACCGAGGCCGGCGATCCGCTGATCCCGCGCGCCGCCCGTGACACCCAGCCCGAACCGCGTCCCGGCTTCCCGCGCCCCGGTGACCGCGACCGCCCGGACGACTCCAGGGCCCACGTCCGGCTGACCCTGCTCGACGACGTACCCGTCCCGGACGTGCCCGCCCGTATCGCCCTCCAGGTCGTACCCGGGCCGGGGCACCCCTGGTCCGCCGCCCCGCTCCCCCCGCTCACGGCCCGCGCGGCCTCCCTCGGCCACGCGGAGATCGACCCCCCGCACGGCGTCCCCGCCGACGGAGCGGAGTTCCGCTTCACCCCTCACCGCCCCGGCTCGCACCGGCTGCGCTTCACCGTCGAGGACCCGGCCACCGGGACCGTCCTCCAGCAGGTCGAGGCTGTAATCGACGTGGTCCCGTCCGGTCCGGTGCCGCACCGGCCCACCGCGGCCACTCCCGCGCCCCGCCCCGCGTCCGCGCGGAGGGCCTGAGTCCGATGGCCCGCGAACTTCTCAGCCAGGTCGTCCAGGACCCCAGCCTCGGCTTCACCCGCCACCCGGCCCCCACCGTCCGTCACCCGGACCTGGTCCTCGCCCTCGACGCCCATGCCGACGACCACATCCGGGCCCGGATGTACGGCCCGGCCGCGCCCCCGTCCGCGACCGAGCACGCCCTCAGGCTGAATGTGAAGCCGGCCGCCGTCACCGCCGCCGCCGCGCATCTGCGGGCGCTGTGGAAACGGGAACTGGTCGACTTCCAGCCCGTGGACGAGCGCGGGATCCCGGTCGGGGGCCGCCCCCACTTCCCGTACGCCACCTGCCCGGATCTCACCGCCGAGCCCCGGGAGGAACTGCGCGGGATCCTCGACGAGCTCGCCCGCCACGGCTCCCACCTGCTGTACGGGGAGCTGCTCGGCGACGGCGACCGGGGCACCCGGCGCTTCGGCGAGATCCTGACCGGCGCGCTGAGCCGCGAGGAGCCGTTGCGCATCCGCGTCGACTCCGACCTGTTCCTGCCCTGGCCGATGCTCGCGCTGCCCGAGGTCACCGCGAACGGGCCCGGCGGCCCCGGCAGCGACACCTTCCGCCGTTTCCTCGGCTACCGGCACCAGATCGAGCAGACCGGCGGCCACCACCCGCACTTCCCGGTACCTGCCGACGACGAACACGCCCGGCTGCCGCCCTCGTCACCGGTGGTGAGCCTGAATCACGACAAGGGCATCGATCCGGAGGGCGTCACCCGGGCCGCCGAGGTCGAAAGGGCCCTCGCCACCGGCACCGTCCGCGTAGAACGCGCCCTGTGCGACGAACTGCTGCGCGCCCTGCGCTCCGGCGGGCTCGACGAGCAGCTGATGTACTTCTGGTGCCACGGGCACTTCAGATCCGTCGCCGACGACAGCGCCCCGCTGTTCGTCCTGCGGCTGAGCGACGGCAAGGACATCGACGTCCCTGCGGTCCTCGCCGAGCGCGGCCCCGCCGAACTCCTGCTCCCGCAGCGCCCCTTGGTGTTCCTCAACGCCGGTTACGCCGGGCTGCCCGCCACCGCAGAGCCGGCGCGCCTGGGCGGCGCGGTCATCGAGGCGGGCGCGGGCGGGGTGCTGGCGCCGCAGATCGAGATGCCGCAGCTGTTCGCCGCCGAGTACGCCCACGCGTACGTCACCCGCTATCTCGGCGGGCGGGAGACCGCGGGCGAGATCGTCCACGGGCTCGCCCGGCACTTCGCCGACGCGTGGAGCAACCCGCTCGGCTTCGCGTACGCCCTGCAGTGCGGCATGGACAACAGGCTGGAGCGGGCCACGCTGTGACCGCGGCGGGCCACGGTAGGGCCACGCCGACGGCCGCCCCCGCGTACGGAGGGATCCCTGCGTACGAAAGGACGGTGCCGAGGGTGCGGGTGCGCACTCCGGCCACCCGTGGCCGGAGTCCGCACACCAGGCTCAGCCCTTCGCGGGCGAGGCCTTCCCGCCGGGGCCGGCACCGGGGCCGCTCCCCTTGCCGGAGGCCGCCGCGGCGCCCTTCCCGGGCCGCTCCGAGTCCTCCTCGAAGGTGACCTTCCCCATGTGCCGGTTCATGGACTTCATCAGGCCCCACACCGCCAGGGCCAACGCCGCGAAGACGATGAAACCGAGGACGCCGGGGGTGACCTTGTTCTCGTCGACCTCCTTGGCGAGGGGAACGAGGTGCGTCAGTGCCAGGCTTGCGCTCATATCAGGCATTGTCGCGGATGCCCGCGAAGAGGTCGTCCTCGGGGAGGGAGGTATCGACCAGAGAGGTGGCGAGCTCGTACTCCTCGGTCGGCCAGACCTCCTTCTGGATCTCCATGGGGACCTTGAACCAGCCGCCGTCGGGGTCGATCTGCGTGGCGTGCGCGATCAGCGCCTTGTCACGGATCTCGAAGAAGTCCGCGCACGGAACGTGCGTGGTCAGCGTGCGCTCGGTGCGCTCGAACTCGCTCCACCGCTTCAGCCAGTCCCCGTACGGCGACTCCAGACCGCGCTCAAGGAGGGCGTTGTGCAATGCCTCGGTCCTCGGGCGGTTGAAGCCCTGGTTGTAGTAGAGCTTCTGCGGCTGGAACGCCGAGCCGTACTCGGACTCCGGGTACTTCTCGGTGTCCGTCGCCCCCTCGAACGCCACCATCGAGATCTTGTGGGTCATGATGTGGTCGGGGTGCGGATAACCACCGTTCTCGTCGTACGTGGTGATCACCTGCGGACGGAACGAGCGGATCTGCCTGACCAGCTCTCCGGCCGCCTTGTCCACGTCCTCGAGCGCGAAGCAGCCCTCGGGCAGCGGCGGCAGCGGGTCACCCTCCGGAAGGCCGGAGTCCACGAATCCGAGCCACTCCTGCTTGATGCCGAGGATCTCGCGGGCCTCGTCCATCTCCTTCTTGCGCACCTCGTGGATGTGCTCCTCGATGTACTGGTCGCCCTGGAGCTTCGGGTTGAGGATGGAGCCGCGCTCCCCGCCCGTGCAGGTCACGACCAGCACGTCCACCCCCTCGGACACGTACTTCGCCATGGTGGCCGCGCCCTTGCTCGACTCGTCGTCGGGGTGGGCGTGCACGGCCATCAGTCGCAGCTGGTCAGTCAAGACTCGATCCTCAGTAAGTCGGCCGGTGAAGCCAGTCGGCAAGTCGGCGCCCGGCGTGTTTCGGCGTCATGGGCGGCTTCTATAGTGACGGAATCGGGGGACGAATAATTCCGGGACCCCGTCCCCGAGAGGACGATCATGAGCACGGCGAGCACACAGCTGCCCGAGGGCCGGTACGGCCGCTCCGAGGACGAGCGCGCGGACCGGAAACTCAAGGTCATCGGCAGTGTGCTGGGCGTGGCCCTGCTCGCCCTGATGGGCTGGTTCGCGTTCTACTACGTCTTCTCGAACAAGATCAGCGCCGAGGTGATCACCTTCAAGGCCGTCTCGGACAACGCGGTCGAGGTGCATCTGGAGGTGCGCAAGGACGCGGGCGCCCACGGCTACTGCACGCTGCGCTCACAGGCCGACGACGGCAGCGAGGTGGGCCGCGCGGACTTCCGTTTCGACCAGGACTCCTCCCGTATCGACAAGGTCGTCACACTCCGTACCACCTCCCGCGGCGGCACGGCGGAGCTGCTCGGCTGCCACGCCGACTGACACCACCCGCTGTAGTACCCCTTGCACCGCCCGCCGCCTCCCGCATCACCCGTGGTACCTACGCGCTGACCTGCGTTGACGTAATTCTGATGTCTTATGTCCTCCCCCTTCTGCCTGGGAATTGTTAGGCTCGTGGTTTCGCCCACCCGTGAAAGCACATTCTTCTGGGTAGGGCGATGCTTTGTATTCCCAGTACCTACGAGGAGCACCTGTGACCCAGACCAGCGAGAACGTCACCTGGCTGACCCAGGAGGCGTACAACCAGCTCAGGGCCGAGCTGGACTACCTGTCTGGTCCTGCGCGCACGGAGATCGCCGCCAAGATCGCGGCCGCGCGCGAGGAGGGCGACCTGCGCGAGAACGGCGGGTACCACGCGGCCAAGGAAGAGCAGGGCAAGCAGGAGCTCCGTGTGCGCCAGCTGACCCAGCTCCTGGAGAACGCCAAGGTGGGCGAGGCTCCCGCGGCGGACGGCATGGTCGCCCCCGGCATGGTCGTCACCATCGCCTTCGACGGCGACGAGGACGACACCCTGGACTTCCTGCTCGCCTCGCGCGAGTACGCCAGCGCCGACATCGAGACCTACTCGCCCCAGTCCCCCCTGGGCTCCGGCGTGAACGGCAAGAAGATCGGCGAGGACGCCCAGTACGAGCTGCCCAACGGCAAGCTCGCCTCGGTGAAGATCCTCAAGGCCGAGCCCTACAAGGGCTGAGCCGGGACCGACCACCGTGACGATGCCCCCGGCCGCGCCGGGGGCATCGTCACGCCCGCGTCACCACCGTCAGGCGTGCCGCGCCCCGCACACAGTGTGTGGAACTTGAGACTTGCCACCATGCGCATCGACTACGACCCCGAGGCCATGGGCGGGGATGCCTTCTACAGGTTCATGACGTCGGTTGTCATCCCTCGTCCGATCGCGTGGATCTCCACCGTCACGTCGGACGGCTCCACCGAGAACCTCGCCCCCCACTCCTTCTTCAGCATCGCCAGTACCGACCCGCCGATCGTGCAGTTCACCTCGATCGGCCGCAAGGATTCCCTGCGCAACGTCGAGAACACCGGAGAGTTCGTCGTCAACTTCTCCTCCGAACCGCTGCTGGAGCTGATCAACTCGACTGCCACCGACTTCCCCCGGACGGTGAGCGAATTCGACGTCGCGGGAATCGACCGCGAACCAAGCCTGCATGTACGGCCGCCCAGGGTGGCGGCCTCCCCCGTCGTCCTGGAGTGCCGTTCGCACACCACCCTGCGGATGGGCAACTCCACCCTCGTCTTCGGACGGGTGCTCCACGCCGCAGTGAAGGAGGAGTACGTCGTCGACGACCGGCCCAGCTCCGAACGTCTGCGTCCGCTCACCAAACTCGGCGGCCACGAGTGGGGCACCGTGGGGGCGATCCTGCACCTGAGCCGCATCCCCTACGAGGAGCCACAGCCTGAATAGCCCAGCGGCCGACTGTCGAGAGCACGTTCCATGAGCGACCATGAAGAGGGGATGCGGGCCGACTACTTGGAGTGATCGCCTCGTGAACACCATGCACGCCATACGGGCCCACAGCCGTGGCGGACCCGAGCAGCTCGTGTACGAGATGGCGCCGCGTCCGCAGCCTGCACCGGGCGAGGTGCTCGTCGCCGTTCGGGCGGCTTCCATCACCTCCGACGAACTCACCTGGGACGCCACCTGGACCGACCGCCTCGACGCGACCGGCAAGGACCGCACCCCCATCGTCCCCTCCCATGAGGTGTCCGGGGTCGTGTCCGAGCTCGGCCCCGGGGTCACCGCTGTGGCCGTGGGGGACGAGGTCTACGGGCTCATCCCGTTCACACGTGACGGAGCGGCCGCCGAGTACGTCAGCGTGCCGGTCGATGTTCTGGCGGCCAAACCGGCAGGGCTGGAACACGACAAGGCGGCAGCTGTTCCACTGGCCGCGCTCACCGCCTGGCAGGCGCTGGTGGACCACGCCGCTGTGAAGGCCGGACAGCATGTCCTGATCCTGGGCGGGGCGGGGGGCGTCGGCTCGTTCGCCGTACAGATAGCCTCCGCCCTCGGCCTGCGGGTCACCGCGACGGCGGCCGCACAGGACAGTGACTTCGTGACCGGCCTCGGCGCCCAACAGGTCCTGGACTACGCGGGCACCCGCTTCGAGGACCACGTCAAGGACGTCGATGCCGTACTGGACCTGGTGGGGGGCGAGACGCAGACACGGTCCTGGAGCGTCCTGCGGCCAGGCGGCGTCCTCGTCAGCATCGTGTCGCCGCCGGATCCGAAGAAGGCAGCCGAGCACGGTGCCCACGGCGCGTTCTTCATCGTCGAGCCGAACCACGACGAGCTGGATGCGATCACCCGGCTCATCGAGAACGGCCGACTCGCCCCGGTCGTGGACCGCGTCGTCGCACTGACCGACACGCGCAACGCGTATGAGGCGCTGCGCAAGAAGCATCGGCGGGGAAAAGTCGTCATCCATGTCGCGGCGACGAACTGAAGGGGACCGAGCCTCCCCCGGGTAGTTCCGAGGCACTGGCCGAAAGGCCGCCGAAGCGGCTTCATCGGGCCGGGCCGAGTACCTGGTCGGCGCTGCGCGGCTCTGTGCGCGGCTGCTGGTTGAGCTTGTGACGCTCGATGGAGGATCGCCGGTAGACCTCCTTGCGGGACCGCATGATGTTGCCCAGGGGGCGTGCTCGGCGGTGACCCGCCAGGGTGTGAAGGACAGAAAGTCCATCTTCTCCAGGTTTTCAGCAGACCAAGGCCAGGGTCCCCGCGTCCTGAGGAGCTCCCGAGGACAGATCCCGAAAGGCGCAGGAAGATGGAACGGGAACTTGCCGAGCCGGCCGTCGTCACGTTCTCCGGCAGCCGCCTTGCCGGGGCCGTGCCGAGGAGTCCGCCGTTCATGGGGACCCCCTCCGGGATGGCTGCGCCCCCGGCCCAGGGCTCCCCAGCAGGCCTGCGTATGTCCACGGCAGTCCCACAGCCGGCCGCCCAAGCGGTTTGGTCGCTCACTCCCGCCCAGCCTTGCTCAACTCGATCGCCGCCCTGCCCCACCCACCAGGAGGTAATCATGGGCAAAGTTCTCGGTGACGTGCTGGGTCTTGCGGCCGCCGTCGCGATCAGCCCGCTCCCGATCATCGCCATCATCCTCATACTCGCCACGCCTCGGGGACGCCTCAACGGCCCCCTCTTCACCGTCGGCTGGATCGTGGGGCTCTCGGCACTGGGCGCGGCGATGCTGGCAATCGCTTCCCCCGCGAATGCCTCCGCCCACAATCACCCGGCCACCTGGGTAGGAGCCCTCAAGCTCGCTCTGGGCGTGCTCCTCGTCCTCTTCGGCACCCGGCTGTGGCACCGGCGCCCGAAGGATCCCTCACAAGCCCAGTTGCCGAAGTGGATGGGCGCGATCGACCGCCTCACGCCGGTCAAGGTCTTCGGACTCGGACTGGCCCTGGCCGCGCTCAACGCCAAGAACGCCCCGCTGACCATCGCCGCGGCCGCCTCCATCGGCTCAGCCGGACTGCCGGTAGGGCAGGAGATCGCCTCGCTGGCGATCTTCGTCCTGATCGCCACCCTCGGCCTGCTGGCCCCCCTGGGAGTCTTCCTGCTCGGAGGAGAGCGAGCCAGAACCACGCTCGGCAGCTGGAAGGACTGGGCGGCCCAGCACAATGTCGCCGTGATGGCAGTCCTGTTCTTCGTTCTCGGGCTGAAACTGCTCGGAGACGGCATCTCCATCCTCACCTCCTGACAGGCAACGACAGAGACCCCGGCGTCTGCCAGGGCCTCTGGTCAATCCTTGCTGGTCAGGCTGCTCCTAGGCCACGCAGGGGACACAGCGAAGAAGCGTGATCAAGCGTCTGCCCGACGGTACTTGCGAACCGCCAGCGTTCGGAACACCACGACGATCAGCACGGACCACAGCAACGATGCCCACACCGGATGCTGCATGGGCCAGGCGGCGGCACCGGATAGCCCGCCGGGAGGTAGCCGAAGAGCTGGCGGCAGGCCTGCACGGTGGCGCTGAACGGGTTCCAGTTCGCGATGGTCCGCAAGAACGTAGGCATGTTCTCCGACGGCACGAACGCGTTCGAGATGAACGTCAGCGGGAACAGCCAGATCAGGCCGCCGGAGGTGGCCGCCTCGGGGGTGCGTACGGGCAGGCCGATCAGCGCGCCGATCCACGAGAACGCGTAGCCGAGCAGGAGCAGCAGGCCGAATCCGGCCAGCACCTTGCCGAAGTTCTCGTGCGTGCGCCAGCCGACCAGGACGGCGACGACCGCGAGAACCACCAGGGTGAGGGCCGTCTGCACCAGGTCGGCGAGGGTCCGGCCGGTCAGGACCGCGCCGCGCGCCATGGGCAGCGAGCGGAAGCGGTCGATGAGGCCCTTGTGCATGTCGTCGGCGATGCCGGTCCTTGGTATCGATGAGTTCGCGTTCCGCCGGGGACGGACCAATGGAACAGTCCTCGTCGACGTCGAGATGTCCAGGCCGGTGGACGTGCTGCCGGATCGCGAAACCAGCACGGTCGCCGCCTGGCTCCATGAGCACCCCGGCGCCGAGATCGTGTGCCGTGACCGGCGGATGGCCTTCACCGAGGCCATCAGCCAAGCAGCGCCCGACGCACTGAAGGTGGCAGATCGCTGGCACCTCCTCCAGAACCTCTCGACGGCCGTCGAGAAGACCTGCCGCCGGCATCGCGGCTGCCCCGTACAGCCCTGAGGCCCCTCCCCATCGAGAGGGGCCTCAGAGCGGCGTGCCGTCAAGGCAGTTCCGGGGAAGCAGAGCCATCAACCGGTCGCCCGGCGGTACTTGCGGACCGCGAGCGTGCGGAAGACGACGATGATCAGGATCGAGTAGATCAGCGACGCCCACACGGGGTGCTGCATCGGCCAGGCATCGGACGGGGACAGGCCTGGGTCGCCGAAGAGCTTGCGGCACGCCTGAACGGTCGCGCTGAACGGGTTCCACTCAGCGATGTGACGCAGCCACGGGGTCATCTTGCTGGAGTCCACGAACGCGTTCGAGATGAAGGTCACCGGGAAGAGCCAGATCAGTCCACCTGAGGTGGCCGCCTCCGGTGTGCGCACCGACAGGCCGATCAGCGCGCCGATCCACGTGAAGGCGTACCCCAGAAGAAGCAGCAGGCCGAAGCCGCCCAAGATCTTCCCGAAGTTGGTCGACTCCACGGAACCGGGGCGCCAACCCACGAGCAACGCGACGATCGCGAGGACGAACAGCGTCAAGGCCGTCTGCACGAGATCGGCAACGGTACGCCCGGTCAGCACTGCGCCGCGCGCCATGGGCAGCGAGCGGAACCGGTCGATGAGCCCCTTGTGCATGTCGTCGGCGATGCCCGCACCGGAGCTGGCGGTGGCGAACGTGACGGTCTGCGCGAAGATGCCCGCCATCAGGAAGTTCTTGTAGACGTCCAGATCGGCGCTGTTGCCGATCTGCATGGAACCGCCGAACACGTACGTGAACAGCACCACGAACATGATTGGCTGAATTAGCCCAAAAAGAATCATTTCGGGAATTCGGGTCATCCGAATCAAGTTCCGGCGGGCGATGACCAGGGAATCGTTCACAGCGCTCACTTCGCCTGCCCCTTCAAGGCGTTGGGCCGCCGGTCTCGGATGCGCGGCGAGATGGAACCTGGCTGAGACGAGCGATCAGGATTCGGAATCCGGGTCATGCGGATCACGTTCCGCCGGGCGATGACCAGGGAGTCGCGCACGGACTGGACGACGGCGCCCTGGGGGGCCGTCGCGGGGACGGCGTCTGTCACGGCACTCACTTCGTGGCCTCCGTCTGCGCGGTTTCCGTCTGCGCGGACTCGTTCTTCGCGGGGTCCTTCGTCGCGGGGTCCCTCTTCGGCTTGCGGCCCCTCGCGTCCCCCGCCGCCCCGCTCTCCTCGTCCTTCACCTCGGCGACATGCCCGGTCAGGGAGAGGAAGACGTCGTCGAGCGTGGGCCTGCGCAGCCCGATGTCGTCGATCTCGATGCCGCGGGAGTCCAGCTCGCGGATGACCTCCGCGAGGAGCTTCGCGCCGCCGGTGACGGGCACGGTGAGCTTGCGGGTGTGCTCCTCGACGGTCGTCTCGCCCTTGCCGAAGCCGCGGAGCACCTCCGAGGCCGTCGCTATGTGCTCACGCTCGTGCACGACGACCTCGACGCGCTCGCCGCCGGTCTGCGCCTTGAGCTGGTCGGCGGTGCCACGGGCGATCACACGACCGTGATCGACCACGCAGATGTCGTGCGCGAGGTGGTCGGCCTCTTCCAGATACTGCGTGGTCAGCAGCAGGGTCGTACCGCCGGAGACCAGCTGCTTGATGACCTCCCACAGCTGCTGCCGGTTGCGCGGGTCGAGGCCGGTCGTCGGCTCGTCCATGAACATCACCGGCGGTGAGACGACCAGCGCGGCGGCCAGGTCGAGCCGGCGGCGCATACCGCCCGAGTACGTCTTCGCGGGGCGGTCGGCGGCCTCCGTCAGGTTGAACTGCTCAAGGAGCTCGGCCGCGCGGACCTTCGCGGCCTTCGCCCTCATCTGGTAGAGCTGGCCGACCATCTGGAGGTTCTCGCGGCCTGTCAGGTACTCGTCGACGGCCGCGAACTGTCCGGAGAGGCCGACCCTGCGCCGTACCGCGTCGGGGTGCTTGAGCACGTCGACGCCCGCGACGACCGCCTTGCCGCTGTCGGGGCGCAGGAGGGTCGTCAGACAGCGGACGGCGGTCGTCTTGCCCGCGCCGTTCGGTCCCAGCAGGCCCAGGACGGTGCCTTCCGGGACATCGAGATCGACGCCGTCCAGAGCCCTTACGTCACCGAAGGTCTTCACCAGGCCTTCGGCATAGATGGCGCCTGGCATGTGAGTTCTCCACGTCGTTGGGGAATTTTCACGGTAACTTCTTACCTTTGCCCGTCTCGTCCCGCCTCACAGACTGCGACGAGCACAGCGAGAGGCCGGGCGAGGACCGGGCGCGACACACACCGTAACGCGATGTATCGCGTTACTCAACAGATTTTTCCAGGCTCCGAGGACAGGGGCCCTGACCTCGAACGATGAATGTTCAGTCGATCATTCGATCAGTCGATGACCGTGTAGCCGGCCTCGCGCAGGGCGCGGCCGACCTCGGCGCAGTGCTCCGGACCCTTCGTCTCCAGGTGCAGCTCGACCTCCACCTCCGTGAGCCCGAGCCGGGGATCGGTCCGTACGTGGCTCACATCGAGGACGTTAGCGTCCGCCACTGACAACACCCCGAGAAGTGTGGCCAGAGCACCGGGACGGTCCGTCAGCCGGAGCGTGACCGCGAGGTAGCGACCGCTCGCCGCCATGCCGTGGCGCAGGATGCGCTGCATCAGCAGCGGGTCCACATTGCCGCCCGACAGCAGCGCGACGACCGGGCCCTCGAAGGTCCCGGGCTCGCTCAGCAACGCCGCGACGGGGCTCGCGCCCGCCGGTTCGACGACCAGCTTGGCCCGCTCCAGACAGAGCAGCAACGCGCTCGACAAGTGGCTCTCCGACACCGTGCGGACCTCGTCCACCAGCTCCTCGACGATCCGGAACGGCACATCGCCGGGCCGTCCGACCTTGATGCCGTCGGCCATCGTCGCCGGGTTGTCGACCGACACCGGGCGCCCGGCCGCCAGCGAGGGCGGATACGCCGCCGCGCCCGCCGCCTGCACGCCGATGATCCGTACATCGGGGCGCAGCGCCTTCACCGCGACCGCGATACCCGCGGCCAGCCCCCCGCCACCGATCCCGACGACGATCGTGCGCACCTCCGGGCACTGCTCCAGGATCTCCAGGCCGACCGTGCCCTGACCCGCGATGACGTCGGGGTGGTCGAAGGGGTGGATGAACACCGCGCCCGTCTCGGCCGCGTACTCCTGGGCGGCGGCCAGCGTCTCGTCGACCACCTGACCGTGCAGCCTCACCTCGGCGCCGTAGTCGCGGGTGGCCGCGACCTTCGGCAGCGGGGCGCCGGTCGGCATGAAGACCGTCGAGCGCACGCCGAGCAGCGAGGAGGCGAGGGCGACGCCCTGCGCGTGGTTGCCCGCGCTGGCCGCGACCACACCCGCGGCGCGCTCCTCCGGAAGCAGCCCCGCGATCCGCACGTACGCGCCACGCAGCTTGAACGAGCCGGTGCGCTGGAGGTTCTCACACTTGAAGTGCACCGGGGCGCCCACCAGCTGGGACAGGTACCTGCTGCCCTCCATAGCGGTCATCCGCGCCACGCCCGTGAGCATCTTCTGGGCGCCTCGTACGTCGTCCAGAGTCACCCTGGGCAAGGAGTCGGCCGTGCTGTAGCTCATGACCACCAGTCTCGCAGTTCACACCCGAGGACTCCTGGTGTGACCACGGGCCGAGACCGGTTTTACTCAGCGTCGGTACGACCCGCGTCCGAGCCGCGTACCCTTTCCCCCAACCCAGCTCCCCACGCATGAATTGAGCCCCCGGCCATGCCCACAACACCAGAGATGTCGATGGACATGACGACCGTCGGTGACACCGGTCTTCTCGACACGCTTCAGCACGAGGTCGCACTGTTCGCGCGCCGTGCCGAACAGACCCGGCTCGGCGGGGTGGGGCAGGTCCGCAACTCCATGGACCGCGCCGCATACCTGCTGCTCAACCGCCTCGACAAGGAAGGCCCGATGGGCGTCAAGGCGCTCGCCGCGAGCATGGGCATCGACTCCTCGACGGTCACCCGGCAGGTGGCCCCGCTGGTCGACACCGGTCTCGTCAAGCGGACCTCGCACCCCGAGGACGGACGCGCCGTGGTGCTCCAGCTGTCGCCGCGCGGGCAGTCCCGCCTCGACGAAGTGCGCTCCTCCAGGCGTCAGTTGATGGCCGAGCTGACCCACGACTGGGCGCCGGAGGAGCGCGAGGCCTTCTGCTCGCTCCTCACGCGCTTCAACAGCGCGCTCTCGTCCCGGATGGCCACGACGGGGGGCGCGGCGGGGGAACAGCCGGCTTCCTGACCTTCCCGCCGCCTTCCTGAGCCTTCACGCGCGCGTGTGCTTGCGGCTTCACCCGCGCGTGTCTTTTCGGCTTCACACGTGTGTGCGCCGGACTCTTGACCGCGGGGCCGCGTCTGGCCTCATATGAGACCGGGTCCTTGTCGCACGCGGTGCGGCCCGTCGTACACGGCCGGGCCCTTGGTTCCGTCAGGGTCGCCCTCGGGCGGGAGGCGTGGTGCGAGAACGGCGTGCGCTCCAAAGCGCCCGCCGGGCCCGGGAGTTCGAGGCGTTCGTCGCGGGCGCGGCAGGGCGGCTGCTGCATGCCGCCACACTGCTCACGGCGGAGCCGCCGAACGCCAATCCGCGCGCGCGGCGCCTGCTGACCCTGGCACTCGCCCACACATACGCCTCCTGGGACCGGCTGCGCGGTGAGGACCCGTACGACCGGGCCCGCCAGCAGCTGGCCGTCCGCTTCGCGCGTGGGGCGTGGCACCAGTACGGAGCTCTGGGACGCTCCCGCCCATCCCCATCCCCATCCCCATCCGGCTCCGTGGCCGTCCTGGCCCGGCTGACGCCCCAGGAGCGGCTGATCCTGGTCCTGAGGATGTACGAGGGGGTCGCCGAGGAACAGACTGCGGCCCTGCTCGGGCTCCCCGTGGAACGGGTCCGGGCGATCTGTGCCCGGGCGATGACGACACTGCTGCACCCGCCGCGCGGACCGGCACCGGCCATGGCGAAGGTGGTGCCGTCATGAAGCACCATGGTGCGGTCGTGAGGCTGGTGGTGCGGTCGTGAACCTGCCCGAGCGCGAGGCGAACGTACGGCGGCTGCTGGAGCAGAAGCAGCCCCCCGTGCCGCCCGACCTGTACGCGGACGTCGTGCGCCGCGGGAGCCGGATGCTGCGCCGCAGGACGCTGGCCCGGCGGGTGATGTGGCTGCTGCTGTTCGCCGCGGCCGTCGCCTTCGTGGTGTGGGCGTCGATGGCCCGTCCCTGGGTGGAGCCGCCTTCGCAGACGACCCCACCACTGACGGGCTGGTGACCCCGAGGGGCCGAGGTGGGTTCAGCCGAGGGCCTGCTGCAGGTCCTGGAGCAGGTCGTCGACGTTCTCGATGCCTACGGAGAGGCGGACGAGGTCGGCGGGGACCTCCAGGGCCGAGCCGGCGGCGGACGCGTGCGTCATGCGCCCGGGGTGCTCGATCAGGGACTCCACGCCGCCCAGGGACTCACCGAGGGTGAAGACCTTGGCGCGGTTGCAGACCTCGACGGCCGCTTCCTCGCCGCCCTCGACCTGGAAGGAGACCATGCCGCCGAACGCCTTCATCTGCTTGGCGGCGATCTCGTGACCGGGGTGCTCCGGGAGGCCCGGGTAGAGAACGCGGGTCACGCGCGCGTGCCGGGTGAGCATGTCGGCGATCTTGGTGGCGTTCTCGCTGTGCCGGTCCATGCGCACCGAGAGCGTCTTGGTGCCGCGCAGCACCAGCCAGGAGTCGAAGGGCCCGGCGACCGCGCCCATCGCGTTCTGGTGGTACGCCAGCTCCTCGCCGAGCGCCTGGTCGCCGACGATCAGCGCGCCGCCGACGACGTCCGAGTGGCCGCCCATGTACTTGGTCAGCGAGTGCACGACGACGTCCGCGCCGAGCCCGAGCGGCTGCTGCAGGTAGGGGGTGGCGAAGGTGTTGTCGACGACGAGCCGGGCGCCCGCCTCGCGCGCGATCTGCGCGACCGCGGCGATGTCGGTGATGCCGAGAAGCGGGTTGGAGGGGGTCTCCACCCACACGACCTTGGTCTTCGGCGTGAGGGCGGCCCGTACGGCGGCCGGGTCGCTGGTGTCGGCCACGGACCACTCGACGCCCCACCGCGAGACGACCTTCGCGAAGAGGCGGAACGTACCGCCGTACGCGTCGTTCGGGATGACCACGTGGTCGCCGGGGCTGAGCAGCGTACGCAACAGGCAGTCCTCGGCCGCCAGTCCGGACGCGAACGCGAGGCCGCGACGACCGCCCTCCAGGGCGGCGAGGTTCTCTTCCAGGGCGGTCCTGGTGGGGTTGGCGCTGCGGCTGTACTCGTAACCGCCGCGCAGCCCTCCGACGCCGTCCTGCTTGTAGGTCGAGACCTGGTAGATCGGCGGGACGACCGCGCCGGTGAGGGGATCGGCGGTGTTGCCCGCGTGGATCGCGAGGGTCTCGAAGTGCTGACTGATGTGCCTGTCGCTCATGGGTCCCGAGCGTAGTGCGCCCGCGGGGCTGATGGCGGCTCACGGCCTGTGCGGGGCGCCTCACGGTCCGGTCGGGGGCACCTCGTGGTCTGCGCGGGCGGCCGGGACCGGATCGGAACCGGACCGGGTTGGCCAATTGTCGGACCCGTCTGGTTCGCTTGAGGCATGGAGATTCTCTGGGTCCTGATGGCGCTGGCCATGTTCAGCCTGGTCCTGCTGCCGGTCCTCAGGCGCAGGCGCACCGGCATTCAGCTGGTCTCGCCCGGCGACCCGGACGCGGCGGACCCGGAGAACTACGGATTCCTGCGTCAGGAGGAGCTGGACATCCGCATGCCAGGACCGGACGGGGATCTCCTGGACGTCCTGGACCTGGTGCAGCGCACACAGGACTACCAAGCGGCCTCGCAGCTTCTGGCGGGCACGGAGATCTCGGGCGAGACGCGCTGGCAGCGGGTGCAGGCCTTCGCCGGCGCCGCGTCCCTGGAGCTGCAGCAGCGCCCGGGCGGGGTCAGCGAGACGCCTGGCGGGCAGTGGCTGCGGGTGTGGCGGGCCGAGAAGCCCAAGGACGCGGGCGGCGCGGCGGTGCACGCGGAGTTCCTGGTGCAGCAGGCGTGGCGGACGTCGACGCCGGGGACGGACGAGTTCCGGATCATCATGGAGGAGGCGAGGACGGCATGCGGCGAGGCGGCCCTGCTCTCCCCCGGTGACCCGATCCCGTACATCATCGAACTGTCGGTGGCCCGCGGACTCGCCTACTCCCAGCCGGAGTTCGAGGCGCTCTGGCTGAAGATCCTGGACCGCGCGCCGGCCCACATGGGCGCGCATCTGGCAGCCCTGCACTACTGGTGCGAGAAGTGGCACGGCTCGCGCGAGGTGGCGTACTCCTTCGCGGAGGCCGCGGCGGCCCGCGCCCCTCAGGGCTCCCTGCTGGCCGCCATGCCGCTCTTCGCGGTCTTCGAGCACCTCCCCGAGGTGAACCTGGTCCGCGGCTTCTACCAGAGCGAGGTCGTCACCAAGGCGGTCCACGGCGCGCTCTACGCGGTGCACGCGGCCCGCCCCGACGACCCGATGCTGGCGCACGTGCGCCACCTCCTGGTGCTCTTCCTGGTCCGCGGCGAGCGCTGGGCGGAGGCCATGAACCAGCTGGTGCACGTGGACGGCCACGTGGGCGCCCTCCCCTGGACCCTGACACCCGACCCCGCGGCTGACTACGCGCTCTACCGCGCCCTGGCGGTGGCGGGCTACGAGGCGAACGGCGGAACGCCGGCGTCACTGCCCCGCTGAGGACGTACGAGCCCCGGAATCACGACCGGGGCTCACACGTTGAAAACACCACGGCGCCCCGGCCCCGTGCCCCTGTGACCCGTGGAGACCGCATGTTCCTGCACAGCCGTACCCCTCAGCTCCCGACCGCCGAACAGGCACTGCGCGGCCGCCCGGAGCCGATCTTCACGGTCTCCGACCGGCACACCGTCCTCGGCAACCCCCTCCTCGGTCCCTACCCCGAGGGCCTGGAGATCGCCGACTTCGGCATGGGCTGTTTCTGGGGCGCCGAGCGCAAGTTCTGGCAGCTCCCGACGGGCGTGTACACGACCCTGGTCGGCTACCAAGGCGGCTTCACCGAGCACCCCACCTACGAGGAGGTCTGCTCGGGCCTGACCGGCCACACGGAGGTCGTCCGCGTGGTCCACGACCCCGGCCTCATCTCCTACGAGCGCCTCCTCCAGGTCTTCTGGGAGTCCCACAACCCGACCCAGGGCTTCCGCCAGGGCAACGACGTCGGCACCCAGTACCGCTCCGCCGTCTACACCCACACCCCCGCCCAGGCAGCCACCGCGGCCTCCTCCCGCGCCGCCTACCAGAAGGTCCTGACCTCCTCCGGCTACGGCACCATCACCACCGAACTCCTCCCCGCGGAAAGCCGCACCTTCTACCCGGCCGAGGACTACCACCAGCAGTACCTTTCGGGCAGCAAAAACCCGGACGGGTACTGCGGGCTGGGCGGGACGGGGGTCAAGCTAAGTACCCCGTTCGAAACTAACTGGGGTGCTTCGTGTCCGACGGGCATTGCGCCTGTTGAGAGCTAGGCAAAGCCCTCGATCGATCCTCTGATCGGGGCTGTTGGGAGGGCGGGCTGACAGACATGGGTGAACTCTGGAGTGCGATCGGCGCTATCGGCGGGGCCGGCGGCATGGCGGTCACCGTTGCAGCGTGGCGGACCCAACACCGGCGAACCCTCGCAGTCGACCGAGAGGCAGCCGCGCGTAACGCCAGGGCAGCCCAAGGACGAGCGGCTTCGGTGATCGCATCGGCTCCGTGGACAAGCGGTACGACGATCGATGTACAGATCACCAACGGCAGCCCCACCGCTGTCACGGATGTCGAAGTCATCGATGTCCGGCGCCACCCTGCGCTCCCTGGTGACGGCTGGAGACTCGACCCCACCTCCGGACCCAACACCCAGACCGCGTGCCTCCTTCAACCACGAAAATCATTCGCGGCCAAGGTGCAGTTGATCGATGGTTCTGGTGAGCCTGTCAGCCATGCCTCAGGCATCGGTCTAGTGCTTGTCTTCAGGTTCATGGACGCCGACGGGCAGTGGTGGCGCCGGGAAATGGGTAGGCCACCACAGCAATACGAGGTCCAGCCTGCTGCTTAGTGGGTCACATGACAGCACAGGCTCGGTGGGACGGGGGCCAAGCTAAGTACCCCCTTCGAAACGAATTGGGGGGCATCCCGCCCGACGGGTATCGCTTCGGCGCCGGAAGTACCGGAGGAGTAACTGGACCGGGCTGAGCTCCGTCCAACCGGCCATGGCATCGATCACCGATCGCATGACACCACGGCCGCGTGGGTTGCGACGTACCTGGCTGGCGTCGCGTCTGCCGAGACCTGAGCGCGCCGCTGTCTGGCGTCTCGCTCTGTTCCCCCCGTACATCCGTTACTGGTGCCCCTTCCGTAAGATCCTTAAGTCTGTCGGGACACAAGATGCCGACCAGACGGGGGTGCGACATGGGAGTAACCGGAGCAAGCGCGGACGGGGGAAGCGGCCCCGATCTGCGTGTGTCGTCGAAGGGGTCTTTCGTCGCGCTCGTAGCGCGCAAAGGCGTGGACTGGCATGACACCGTCATGGACACGATCCAGGAGCATCCCGTGCTCCGGCAGGTTGACCGCACGGAGTTGCGAGACGGCATCCTGCAGGTCGCACCCCCCAAAGCCCTGGATCTGGCCGGGCTGATTTCGGTCGGATCTCTTTTGTACGGCCCTCTGAAATCCCTTCGCACACCGGATGTGGAACGCGACGCATGTCTGCGGGACGTCCTGAACGCCGTGGGAAATAACGCACGCTTCTTCACCAATCACGGGCACGCGGAAGACGGTGAAGAGGCCGACTTCCTGGCCTCGTCCTTTCACGCCAATGCCCTTGCCGGCACCACCATCGACATCTGTCTCATCGGGGTGTCGGACGAGAACGTCCTGGTGCTCTGGCGCTTCGAGGACGACTAGCCAATCGCTGCCCCACAGCTCCCAGGAGAGGACACCGAAGGTGCGCACCCGTTCCGCCACCTACCCCGACCGCGAGACCGCCCAGTGGGCCACCCAGCAGGTCGTCACCGTCAACGAGCAGGCCATCCATCGCTGGCTGGCCCAGTCCACGCGCCCGCGCCTGACCATCGAGGCGTCCTGGCCGTCCCGGCCCGAGCCGGTCGGACGCGTCCTTCTGCAGGCGATGATGCTGGCCGGGCGGGAGCCCGTCGATGTCCGGGCGGCCCGCGTGGTCCTCAAGCGGGACACCTCCCGCCCCCACGGCTTCACCGTCCACGCCACCTTCCCCATCTACCTGTAGAGACGACCCGTAGAGGCTGACCACCGTGCCCCTGAGCCCCCTCGAACACGACCGCCGCTACGGCGAACTCGACCAGGTGATCCGCGCCTACACCGGGCAGCCGGCCGACGACACCCCGGACGAGGCCAGTCAAGCCCTGACTGCTTATCTCCGGCAGACCTGGCACAGGCGGCCGTGGGCTCTCGCCATCGCCGAGCGACAGCTGCGGGACTACGCCGAGAATCCACCGGGACGCTTGCGGCTGCGCCTCGGGGAGTTCTACGCGATCCCCGACGTCGGCCTGCCCGAAGACAAGATCCAGCAGTGGCTGCACTGCCTCGCCGATCACCTGAAGCACAGCATCGAGGAGGGCGAGGCCCCGCCCCCGGACACCCCCGCCACCCACTGGGAATGGCGCGCCCGTTTCCCCGAGCTGGGCCAGTTCCTCGGCGGCTGGTTCTCGCAGGACATGCCGGACGAGTTCAACGACCACGACGCGGCCATCGACGACTACCGAACCTCCACCGACCCCCATCTCGTCGCCCGGCTCGTCGGCGAGCTGCACGAACTCCTCACGCTCGACCTCGACGAGTCCGACTACGCCCTCGCCTTCGCCGAGCTGGGCATGGAGGTCGACCCTCCGGCACCGTATTCACCCAGCGGCTGGCTCGCACTCGTCGTCGACCGGCTCACCGGCCCGCAGGCCAAGTACGCGTCCTGAGCAGGAACCGATGAGACGACGAGACATGGTGTCGCCCGCCTGCTCGCCCACCGCACGAGGTGAGCGACGGAACACATGGCACAACAGGCTCGCCGGCACCGGCGTGTCCTGCCCGATCGGCGTGGCCAAGGCCGAAGGCTGACGTCGCCGGATGGGCTTCAGAACCTACGCGCGCAGGGTGCGCGACGAGCAGTTGCCACTCGCCCGACGGCACACCTCCCTCAGATGTGCCGTCGGGCAGTACTGTCCACTGGGCTTCAACGCGACCTGGGCCTACCTCGCTGCGACGGCACGCCCTTCCCCTGATCTCCGCAGAGACCCGGCGGCCCTGCTGCGCGCGCTGGAGACCTTGGAAGCCAGCCGAGCGGTCCGGCTCAACGAGGTCGATGCCTTCGCCGTCCGGCGTCACGCGGAGAAAGCGGCCGGCCGACGCACCCCACGCCGCATCGACACACCGCAGATGACGGGACCCCTCTGGCCCAGCGAAACGGAACCCTCTCGCTTGGGACTCATCGCTGCCGTAGCGAACCGCCACACGACGTTCCAGCGTTTCCCCTTCCCGGACGAGAGTCTGTACCGCGACAACCAGGCCCAGCAGCTGGCCGACCTGCACGCCCGCCTCGACAGCTGTGCCACCTCGTACCTCACGAACCTCGGCCATGTGGACGCCCCGACGCGAGACGCCCTGGCCGAGACGATCCTCGGAATCGAGAGCCTCATCCGTCCGGGCTACGCGCCCCTGAACGGTCATCTGCTCGTGTGGCTGCGCTTCGCGAACCTCGTCGCATACGCCGCAGCGGCCCCTCTTGGCCATTGAGCACTGCCACCAGCAGTACCTTTCGGGCAGCAAACACCCGGACGGGTACTGCGGGCTGGGCGGGACGGGGGTCAAGCTAAGTACCCCGTTCGGGACGAACTGGGGGGCGTCTTGCCCGACGGGGGTTGCTCCGGCACCGGAATCCGAGCAGTGGCCCGCAAGATCATCGACCGGCCGTGGCGTCGCCGAATCGTCCACGATGCGACGGTCGGTCGGCACCTCGGCGTGCGATCAATGGCCAACCCCGCCGTCTATGGTCAGGCAGCGCTCATCGCTCCGGACGGTGGAAGACGGCGAGCGGACCGTACTCCGTGCAGTGCGCGGCGGCGAACTCAGGATGCGCGGACAGGCGCTCCCGCCGAATCCCGACGATGTCCGGCAAGACGGCCAGTTGCCCCCCGTGACCCACCAGGACACGATCCCAGTCCTGTTCACCGGATGTGCCGATGCGGTCGATGACGAATCCGAGGCAGTGCGCCGCGTCCTGGTCCAGCGTTCGTACCAGCGCGGCAACGGCATCTTCGCGATCGGCTTCGGGGACGTCGGCGATCTGGAAAGTGACCTTCTGGGTTGACGGGGCGATCCGTCGTACATGTGTTGCGAGGGACTGGTCGTACCCCATCCAGCACTGGAACTCGACGTCGCGGTACTGGCCGTCGGCCAAGGACGCGGACAGTACGTCGGGACCGCCCATGAGCGGCCCTTTCCTGCCTTCCACTGTCTCGCGGAAACCGAAAAGCGCGTCCGTGAGTGGATGCGCGACCGAGAGGCCGACTGCTCCGAGCTGCTTGATCAACGCAGCGCTTGACGTGCTGGTCAGTGCCGGCAGGTACCAAGTGAAGAACGGCCTCAGGGTCGAGCGTGGTGCGGTGGCGCCGTGTGAGGCGTCCCGGTCGAAGTACTCGTTGAAGATCTTGAGGGACTGCTCCTGAGACAGGGACGGGCTTACGTAGCCGTTGGCTCGGATGTGGTCGACGAACTCAGAAGGAAGAGCCAAGTGGTGGTTGCGTACGTAGTGGGCGAGCTCGACCAGCCACAGCCACGATCCGTCCGTGACCAGCGATCCGGCGCCAGGGATCCAGTCGTCACCCGTGATGACGTCCCGCTCCGCCC
Source organism: Streptomyces sp. NPDC058086 (assembly GCF_042885015.1). NCBI lineage: Bacteria > Bacillati > Actinomycetota > Actinomycetes > Kitasatosporales > Streptomycetaceae > Streptomyces > Streptomyces sp. NPDC058086. Next base: position 48,189 of record NZ_JBHVST010000061.1, read on the forward strand.
CCATGGTGGAGTAGATCTCGGTGGCTGATTCCAGGTAGGCGACGATCTGGTCCTCGTCCCATTCCCCGGCAGTCCTGACCGCATCGCGGAGCGAAGGGGCGGAAGCCGACGCCGACGGGTCGCCATGGCCGCCGAGTTCCCGGTAGAAGCCCACTCGCTTGATCATCGTCTCTCCAGTCGAACCGTGGGCTCAGTGGGACACAGGCAGGTAGGTGCGCCAGTAGCCATTGTTACCGATCGTGGGGGTCTGATTGAGGCCCAGGTCGGGTGAAGTGCCCACCTTGTTCGTGGGGGCGTACACGGGAACGCCCAGCTCATTGGCCACGGACTGTGCGAGCGGCAACTCTGGCGGCCTTGCGTCAGCACCGGAATGGCAGGAGATGAGACGAACGGGTCCGCCGTGGTAGTTGGGATTGCTCCGGATCGCGTCCACGACGTTGTTCGGATGCACCTCGAAGTTCGTCAGTGTCTTCCCCGCCATGTTGACGCGCCCGGGCAGGAATACGCCCTCGTTCGTCCCGTGAACGACTACGTCGTGAACACCCGGCAGCCGGGCGACGCGTTGCAGGTTGTTCAGGGTGCGCTGGTCGTAGCCGATCGTGGTGGTGCTCTTCCCGAAGTAGACCGGATCACCGGATATGAGTTCGTATTCTCCGGGCTTTGTCGGAGGTAGCGGAACCTTGGAGTCTTCACTCCGCAATAGATTCCAGGTGCGGGACTTGCCCATCTGGTCAAGTGCGATGCTGTTCAGGCGTAGCGAGTCACCGAAGACCGCCTGGAAACCGCCGCTCTCGGCGACGGCCTGCGCCGTGCCTCCTGCCGCGCCGAACATGCCGCCGTAAAGCATCCCGTCGGTGGCTGCTCCACTTGCTTCGTCGAGGCTGAGACCCTTCTGCTCGCCGGTCGCGATCGCGATCGGCTGGGCGACCGCCAGGTTGACGGCGACGGATTCGACGCCTCCAAAGGCGGCGGTGGCCAGGGTGGTGCCCGCGATGGTGGCGACCTCGGTGGTCACCGTGACGCCCAGGCCGGCGGCCATCTCCGAGACCGCGGCCGCGGCCGCGATGGCGGCGTCCTCTGACAGGCTCAAGGTCACGAAGGCCAGGGCAGTACCTACGACGAGGGTCGCGCCGGCGATCTCGAGCTGGTGCTCGAGTTTCTTCTTCACGTGCGCGATGGCGTCCGCGTAGGCGTCCAGCGCCTTGGCCATGTCCCGGGCGGCGTCGGCCAGGTCTTTGAGCCAGCCGTGTTTGTCGTAGTAATAGCGGCGCCAGAAGGGGTCGTCGAAGGCGGAGATGGCCTCGCCCTTGTTGTGCTCGATGAGAGAGCGGGCGGCCTTGTTGGCTCCGGCGGTGACGTCCTCGACATCGTCGGCGAAGTTCCGCCACGCCTTCGCGGCGTCCCGCAGCCCGCCGACGTCTGCTGCGGGCCACCACATGCCCGTCATGTCCTGGACAATCCTGCGGGCCTTGTCGGCGACGCTCACCTACCGTGGCCCTCGGCGTTGTGCGGGAGGTGGATCCGGCTGAACATGCCTCGGACGAGTTCTTCGTTGTCGATGTGACCGTCGGCCATGTCGACCATGGCGGTGTGGATGCTGGTCAGCCCGTCGATGAGGATCTGGGTGGAGTGCTCGACCTGCTTGACGTGGGAGCCGTACGCCTTATGGAAGGCTTCACCCTGGTCGTCGTCGCCCCAGGGCGCCCCGGCCGCCGACAGAGCGGTCTTCAGCTTGGTGAGTGCGTGTGCGAGAGCAACGCTCTCGTGGTGGAACTGAGGTGCCGTCCGCTTGATATCAGCGATCTTGATGTCAAGTATCTCGCCTGCATCGCCCATGACTTCGCGTCCGCCCCCCTGACGGTTGTTCGACTGTACGATCCTAGCCAGGGACTGATCTTCGCGACTGCGAGCCATATAAAGGCGCAGCAAAGAATCCCTCGGTCTTGGTCAGTTGAGTCACCAGCCAGGTCCTCACTCTGCGACCACTGGGCGATCACGGGTCACATGGCAGGACGCACTCGGCGGGACGGGCGTTTCGTGCCCGATCGGCGTGGCTCGGCCGAGAGGTGAGTCTCGCCGTCGCGCCTGATCGCCGTACCACTCCTGCCGGACCGCCGGGCCGAGAAGGAACGGGAGGTCGCGAATGGAGACCGTGGGGAGGAACATCGGAGTCACACAGGCAAGGTGGTGGCTATGGGGACGCCGTCGATGCATTTCAGCGAGAGTCCTGAGGATCCGTTCGCGCTCGGGCGTGGCGCCTCGGCCGCGCTCGACGATCAAGGCACCGTGGTCGGCTGGAGCGCACGTGCACAGGAGTTGCTGGGCTATCCGGCCAAGGAAGTGATCGGACGGGCATGGCAGGACCTCCTGGTCGATGCCCGTGACCTGCCTGTCGCGCGGTCCGTCGTCGTGGACGCCATGAGGTCGGGCGGCTGGTTCGGGGTCCTGCCCGTCCGACACCGCGACGGACGGCGGGTGGAGATGGGTTTCCGGGCCCGCGCGATCACGCGGGGCGGGGACAGTCAGGAGTGGGTCCTGGTCGGAGCCCCCGCCGCGGAGGTCAGTGCCTGGCAGCGGGACCGTGCGCTGCTGGACGGCCTGTACCGCCGGTCCCCGATCGGTCTGGTCACTTACGGCCCGGACAGCAGAGTGATTCGGGTCAACCGTGCGGTCGAGAAGGCAAGCGGTGTCCCGGCCGAGGCGCCGGTGGGCCGTCGCCCCCGCGAGTTCATGGTCGACGAGGACGCGGGTCCGACCGAGGAGCGGGTACGGCACGTCCTGGAGACCGGCGAGCCGTTGATCTTCACGGAACAGTCGGCCCGGGCACGCCATGATCCGGGCCGGGACCGGATCGTGTCCGTCTCGGCGTTCCGGATGGAAGATCCCTCGGGCCGGGTTCTCGGCGTGGCCGAGACGATCGAGGACGTGACCGACCGCCACCGGGCCCAACGCAGGCTCGCCCTGCTGAACGAGGCAAGCGCCCGGATCGGAACCTCACTGGACGTGGCCCAGACGGCCCGGGAACTGGCCGAGGTGGCCGCCCACGGCCTGTCGGACTACTGCTCGGTGGACCTTCTGCAGTCGGTGACACTTGGTGACGAACCACCCCCCGGTGTGAGAGGTCCGCTGCTTCGAGTAGCCCTCTCGCCCCCAGAACACCGGGTCCCGTACCAGGAGGGCGAGGTGGTCCCCCTCCTTCCGGATTCTCCGCAGGCGCGTTGCTTGTCCGAGCGTCGCCCGATTCTCGACCGGCTGCTGTCCCTACGCCCCGAGTGGTACGCCATGGACCGTCGGCGGATCGAGATCGCCATGGGGCTCGGCGTTCATTCGCTGATCGTGGTGCCCTTGGTGGCTCGCGGCCTGGTACTGGGCGTAGTGAGCCTGTGGCGAGTGCGCCATTCGGAGCCTTTCGAGGACGACGACGCCGCGGTGGCCCATGAGTTCTCCTCGCGTGCGGCCGTCTGCATCGACAACGCGCGCCGCTTCACCCAGCAGCAGAGCGCCGCTCTGACTCTGCAGCGCAGTCTGCTGCCGAGCGCTGCGTCCGACCTGCCGGCTGTCGAGGTGGCCTGCCGATACCTCCCGGCGAGCGGTGAACCGGGCATCGGCGGTGACTGGTTCGACGTGATCCCGTTGTCAGGGGCCCGGGTCGCACTCGTCGTGGGAGACGTGGTCGGCCACGGGATCCACGCCGCGGCCTCCATGGGCCGCCTGCGCGCCGCCGTGCGCACCCTGGCCAGCCTCGACCTGGAACCGGACGAGGTGGTGGCACGGCTGGACGATCTGGTCAGTCTGCTGGCCACCGAGCTTGAGGCGAACGCTGACGGCAGCGGGTTCGCGGTGGAGCAGATGCTCGGGGCCACCTGCGTGTACGCGGTCTACGATCCGGTCTCCCGGCACTGCTCCCTGGCGCGCGCCGGCCACCCGGCGCCGATGGTGTCCACCCCGGACGGCGAGGTGACCGTGCTCGACCTGCCCGCGGGTCCACCGCTGGGTCTGGGCGGGCTGCCATTCGAAACGTACGACCTCGACCTCCCCGAGGGCAGCCTGCTCACGCTCTACACCAACGGTCTTCTGGAGGCGCGCAACGGCGACATCGACGCCGCGCTGGAGCACCTGGACGAATGTCTCACCCACGTCGCGGATCCTCTGGACAGCACCTGCCATGCCGTGGTCGAAGCGCTGCTGCCGAAGGAGCACCTCCCCAGCGACGACGTCGCGCTGCTCATCGCCCGTACCCGGGTGCTGCCGCCACAGGATGTCGCGACCTGGCAGCTGCCCCTGGAAGCAACCGCCCCTGCCCGTGCCCGGCAGCTGACCACGGAGAAACTGACCGAGTGGGGGCTGACGGAACTGGCCTTCACCACGGAGCTGGTCGCCAGCGAGCTGGTCACCAACACCTACCGGTACGCGGACGGCCCCGTCACCCTGCGCCTCATCCGTACGCACTGCCTGATCTGCGAGGTGTCCGACACCAGCCACACTTCCCCTCACCTCCGACGGGCCCTCAGCACGGACGAGGGCGGCCGCGGGCTCTTCCTGGTCGCGCAGCTCACGGAGCGGTGGGGCACCCGCTACGCCCACGACGGCAAGACCGTCTGGACGGAGCAGCCCCTGCCGCACGCATGACCCGCGACGAACATCGGCAGGCGCCGGGCGGAAGCGGGACCGAATGACGTGGGTCATCAAAGCTCAAGGCAGGATCTCAGGCCCGGCTCGACGCCAGGTCCTCTTCGGCTCCGTGGCTCAGTCGGTGTCGTCGCCGCACTTCGGCTCGGCGAGCCTGTCCTGCCGAGCCGTTCGTGTCGGCGGGGACGGCTGGGTGCCGTCCTTGGCGACCGGCTGGAAGTAGTGGTCCAGCGCCCAGGCGGCCATGTGGGTACCGGCCCGGCAGCCGTCCACGTCCGCCGTGCGGGAGTGGACGCCGCCCCACACACGGGCGTCGACGACGTCCCGGTTGAGGTCGTCGGCGGACCCGTAGAACCGCGTGGTGCCGGTGACCTCGGAGGGGACGTGGAGGTCGATGCGCGAGGTGCCGAGGACGCCGGTCAGGGCACGTGCCACGGCAGCGGCGACGGTCGTATGGCCGGCGATGTAGTCCGGGTGTGGTGGGGTGAGGAGCAGCGGCTCCCAGGCCGGGTCTGCCGTCGTCGCGGGGTTGCCGTCGGTGTCGGCGAGACGGATGGCGGTGATCGGCCGCCAGGAGCCGTAGTGGAGCTTGGCGTCCCATGCCGTGACGACGGCATCGGTCGCCGACGCGTTCACCGCGGCGAACAGCCGGGCCGTCTCGGCGATGCCGAGCCGGTGCCGGGCGGCATGATCTCGTACGGCTGTCTGGACCTGTTCGACCAGGTTGCCGCTGAAGAAGAGGGCGGTCTCGGTCTGCTGCGCGCTCCTGCCCGAGCCGGTCTTCGCGCCCATGGCCTTCACCTCCTGGACATCCTCGGCGTAGCGGGCCGAGGAGATGGCGGGTGGTCCGCCGGGGCGGAACTGCTGTGGGGAGGCGAGCAGGAGGGGGCGGAGCCTGGCGAGCCAGGTGTCGATGAAGGGCTGGAACGCGGGCGGGGTGGGCCGCCAGACCCCCGGTGCCGGGGAAGCGGTGAAAGGAACGTCCGCGAACCTTCCGTCCCCTTCCCGGAGTTCGATGATGCGGGCCGCGGCGCGCTTTCCGTAGTCAACGCCCCGGTCTCTGGCCTGACCGGCCGGTAGAGCGGCGAGCGAGTTCGCGTAAGCGGTGTCGAGCCGCTCCTTGAAGGCAGGGAAGCAGGTGAGCAGCACGTCGTGGGCCGCAGTGGCGGCGGCCGCCGCGGAGGATGCCTTGGCCGGACCGCGCTCGTGCCATTTGTATAGGGCGTAGCCGCCTTCGATCCCCACCACGGCGTTGTACACGGCGACGGAGACGAACCCCTCCCAGATCGCCGCCTGCCCGGAGGGGCGTGGGCCGAGGCTGGTCTTGATCGTGTCGGTGGCGATGGCGTTCCACTCGCGGACCACGGCTGCCGGGTCCGTCGCGGTCCGCGTGTGCGCGTCGGTCCGGGTGTCCGCGTCGGTCCGGGTGTCCGCGTCGGGGGGACTTGCCGCGGCGGTGAGCGTCACGAGGGCGATGGCCGCGACGGCGCAGATGAGTCCCCGGCCACGTGAACGCGGAGGAGCGGGAAGAGGGGGCTCTTGCTGCACAACGGCCTCCATAGAGTTGAGTGCCCAAGGCTTAGCAACGGCCCACTGCGCGAGCAAGACAACTCGCCGCGAACCGGGCAGGCCTGGGGCGCCCTCGAACGCCTCACCGCCCGCTACGAGGAGATCACCGCCGGACGGACCCCGCACCCGCCCCGGGCCCCGGCGAACCGCGCTGCAAGGGGCAGGGTCGCGAACCTGCTCGCCCGCCTCGACACCGAACGCGACCAGGTGCTCCCGTTCGCCTTCGGCCGGCGGGTGCCCTTCGACAACAACAGCGAACAGGTCATCCGGATGGCCAAGATCCAGCGGAAGGACGCCCGGCAGCATCCGGTCAAGCGATCATGCTTGGTCGGGCAGCTGGACCAGGCGGTCGTGAAACCCGGGTTCGTTGAGGACTCGACAGCGCCGGGTTCACGAACTGACACACCGACCGCAGCCGCCACCCCCTCTTCGCTCACCCCAGAGCCGTGTGTCCGGGCCGGCGGCCGCCATTCGGATCACCCAAGGCGGCCCTTCAGGTGATTGCCGGACGCCTCATGGGCCGGGCAGCCGTCGCAGGGGTACGACGTCTCAGCACAGGACGAACCCAGAACTGCGTGAGGAGCTTGGCAATGTACGCAGCAGTCCGGCGGTACGAAGGGGTGACCGATTCGGCCGAGGCCGCACGTCTCGTGAACGAGGGGTTCGTGCCGCTCATGCGCCAGGTCCCCGGCTTCGTGGCCTACTACTGGATCGATACCGGGGACGGAGTGATGGTCTCGACCAGCGTCTTCCAGGACCGGGCCGGTGCCGACGAGTCGATCTCGAGGGCTGCGGACTTCGTGCGGGACAACCTTGCGGCACTGCTCCCCAACCCTCCCCAGGTCATGGCCGGCGAGGTGGTGGCTTCCGCATGACAGCGTTCGGACCAGCCAGATGAGATGGCCTCCAGGGCTGTCCCGGTCGACGTGGATCAAGCCGTCGTTGCTCGACCAGGCTTGGTGACGTTTCGACATGAGTCACCATGACGTACTCCGCTCGGGTGGTAGCCCCCGCGTGGGTGGGAACACGGCGTAAGCGTGTCGGGTGGCGCGGAGGAGGGGGCGGACAGGGGACGGCTGGCCCGAGCCGCCCAGGAGCCCAGCAACACAGGAGCTACACGTGGCAAGGCTGGGAGCGTGGAAGTGGGCGGGGAAGTGGAGCCGTCTCCTGCCGGCCGTCCTGCTTCTGCTTGCCGTACTGATCGACCTCAACACGCCCCGCACCGTCAGCGCCGCGGCCCTCTATACGGCTGCGATCTTGTCGGCCGCTCCTCTGCTGTCTCTGCGGGGCACCGTCCTCACTGGGGTGTTTGCGCTCCTCATCGACTCGATGATGTTCCGGTATTTCGGCTATCGCCGCAGTGCGATCGCGATCAGCGAGCTGATCACGCTTGCGACAGTGACCGTGGTCGCGAGCTTCCTCAATCGCCTCCTGTACCACCGGAAGGCGCAGCTGGATTCCGTACGTGACATTGCGGCGGCTGTTCAGCGTGCTGTCCTGCCGCACCCTCCGGACAGAATCGGTCCGCTGCGCTTTGCCGCACGCTACGAGGCTGCTCGGGCGGATGCTCAGATCGGCGGGGACCTCTACGCAGTGGTCGACACTCCGTTCGGCGTGCGCTGCGTGATCGGCGATGTGCGTGGCAAGGGGATGGGGGCAGTCAGGGCGGTCGCGGTCGGCATCGGGACTTTTCGCGAGGCAGCGCTGCACGAGCCCACCCTGACCGGTCTCTCGGAACGGCTGGAGCAGGCCGTCGTCCTCGAGACCCAGCAGTCAGGGAACCTGACCGAGCTCGAAGGGTTCGTCACAGGCGTACTGGTCGAGTTCCCCCGGCGGGGCAACGAAGTTCGGTTGGTCAACCGCGGCCACCCGGCGCCCCTGCGGATCCTGGGAGACACGGTGCAGTATGTCGAGCCCGGCAGGCGAAGCCTGCCCCTGGGCTTGGGGGCCCTCGACGCCGGCCCTGAGTGCGTCGACACGGTGCCGTTCCCCGAAGGGGCCAGTCTGCTGCTCTACACCGATGGGCTCACGGAAGCACGGGACGAGACGGGTGCCTTCTTCGACCCCATCGGCACGTGCACGGGACATCTCTGTGCCGGCCCGGATGCTCTTCTTGACGCTCTGATTGCCGACCAGTGCCGACACACCGGTGGCCGAAGAACTGATGACATGGCGCTGCTGGTCATCACCCATGCACCCGACAACTCATCCGGAACGCTCGGGCGACGGCCGGCGTCCCTCGGCGAGGCTCCTCGCCGAGCCCATCACCTCGGGTCGGGGAGGGGGCGGTGAGCTGTAACGCCTCCGCCTCTCTCGATCGAGCGGTGGACCAGCGCTCATGTCCGATACGCCGACTCACGGGATCAGAATCCCGCCCCTGGGAGCAGCCACGACCACCTCCGCCGCCGGGCAACCGCTCATCCCCCAGCCCCCACGCCACGGTCGCCGTGCTGCGTCAGGCGGTCAGCCAGATCGCGCCTGCGGCACCACACGCTTTCACACGTGAGCTGGACCAGACGGCCGACCAGTCCCGACCGGCTCCGGTCTCACGCCGCTCCAGCGTTTCATCACCCGGTGGGCCGTCCACGTCCACATTCAGCACCAGCCTGGCCTGGCAGCCGACTTCCGCCGTTGGGAAGACAGAGCCGAGTCTGCCATCTCGGGGGCGTACGACCTTGACCGACGGCTTCGCACAAGTCTTGCCGCGACCGTGGTCATCGCCGGGCCGCCGCACAGCAGTTCGGGGCGGCCACCGCTATACATGCGCGGGCATGTCGTCGGCCGCGTCTGGAGCCGGACCGACGGGCACAGCGACGTAGCGGAACTCGCCCCCTGCTCAGCCCAGTTCGGAGTACGGCTCCCAGTCGAGGAGATACGCACCCCGCAACGTGCACGTGTTCCTCTCGTAGGCTCCCTCAGCCCACAACAACATGCCGGTGAGCTCACACCCTTGATGGATCGTAGTTGCGCGATGACGTCGCCGAGCGAGATCTGTCCGGCGACAGTCTGGTTGCCGTCCATCGGTGCCATGGTCGTGCACGATCACCGTCTACCAGGCGTACTCCCCGGAAATCGGCCTGCCCGCCGTCCGGGAGGTCCGCTTTCCCGCTGCATGGAAGCGGGACCGCATGACGTGGGTCATCAAGCCGCTTTCGCAGACCCTGTGCCTGAAGACGACGGTGGCGACCTCCTGATCACCAGTCCGAACGGCTGACCTTTGCGGCCTGTCCCACCGACGTGCCCGGTGAATCACCGCAGGTCGAGTTGAGTGACGTCCGTGCAGCAGCCGGGCGTCGTCCGTACCAGGCGGCTGTCCGGACGGGATCGAAAGGAACCGCTCATGGAAGGCGTACCCCCGAATGCCTGGAATCGGGGACTCGATCGTACGTCCGACCCGAGGCGCGAGCCTGGGCCGATCAACCTGCAGCGGTATGCGTTCGTACCCGCTTACGCCGGGATTGCCACGTTCTTCGGGCTGCCGCTGTGCCTCAACCCGGACGACCTGCGTGCCGGCCACGTCGACGTCGCAGTCGTCGGAGCGCCGGTGGACATGTCCACGGGGCATCGGGGGGCCGCCTACGGGCCGCGTGCGATCAGGGCCGATGAGCGGATCCTGCCCAACACTCCTCAGATGCTCGTCAACCCCAGCACCCGTATCAAGCCGTTCGAGGAGCTGACGGTGGTCGACTACGGCGATGCCGCGGTGGACCCGTTCAGCATCGACAACTCCATGGAACCAATCCGCACACTGGTCCGCGAGATCGCAGGAACGGGCGCGATCCCGATCGTGCTCGGCGGAGACCACTCGATCCTGTGGCCGGACGCCGCAGCTGTGGCCGACGTGTACGGGGCGGGCAAGGTCGGAGTGATCCACTTCGATGCGCATCCGGACTGCTCCCACGACTTGTTCGGCCATCTCGTCTCACACGCCACACCGATCCGCAGGTTGATCGAGGACGAACACATTCCCGGACGCAACTTCATCCAGATCGGTCTGCGCAGCGCGATCGCGCCCGACGACGAACTGTTCGACTGGATGCGCGAGCACGGATTGCGCGCGCACTTCATGGCCGAGATCGACCGGCGCGGATTCGACGTTGTCCTCCAACAGGCCATCGACGAGGCGCTGGACGGGCCGGAATATCTGTTCGTGTCGCTGGACATTGACGTGCTGGACCCGGCCTTCGCGCCCGGCACCGGCACGCCGGAGCCACCTGGGCTGACCAACCGCGAACTGCTTCCTGCCATCCGCCGGATCTGTCACGAGACGCCAGTCGTAGGCATGGACATCGTCGAGGTCGCTCCGCACCTCGATCCCGGATACACCACGACAATGAATGCCCGCAGGGCCATCTTCGAGGCGCTGACCGGGATCGCGATGCGTCGCAAAGGCCTACCCGGCCCGGCCTATCTGGACCCGGCGGTCGCTGGACCGCCGCCCGGACAGCAGACATAGCCGCGCAGGCCGAGTACGGGTCCTGAGCAGGAACCGATGAACCGACGTGACATGGCACAACAGACTCTCGGGAGCGGGCGTTTCATGCCAACTTCCAGCGGGAGGGCTTCAGCCACCCGGCCTCGGCCACGCCGATCGTTCACCGGATCGGAGCCGGTCGGCAACGCGTTCAACGTCGCCGCGAACATGTGTCCCGTCGCTCACCTCGTGCGGTGGGCGAGCAGGCGGGCGACACAATCGCGCTGCGTGCTCGGCTTCCGTACGCCCGGGTAGTCAGCAGGTGTGGCTGCCGCTGCGGCCGCACGCCGGTCGATCTCGTGGTGGCCGACGCAGCGGTCGCACCGGCTGCCGAGAACTTCGGCAAACGGAATCGCCGGCACGGCTCGGGAACGTGGATGTCGGCAGTGCCGGCCCGCCCACTCAATGGTTCGGGCCTTTGATCTGATGATGAGAGACCTGTTCCCGTGCCGTCCGCCACCGTGACCGGGTCTGCTCGACCACGCTGTCCCACTGTCGGTGGACCTCGTGGTCGGAAGGGCGGTGGCCCTCACGGATCCGGCTCAGCTCGTCCCGTACTTCTCGTCCCAGTGCCGCCGACACGACCAGAACGAGCATGGCTGCGAAGAGGGCGGAGATCATCGCGAAGACGGCACCGACCACCCCGTAGCGCGCGGCGGAGGAGTTGAAGAGGCGCGGCATGTAGATGGTTGCGCCCACGGAATAGGCCACCGTCAGAACGGCGGCGGTGACGCCGAAGGGGAGCAGGTCCGGCCTGCTGATCCGCTTCGCCGACAGGAGCCGGCCGCTCCAGACAAGGAATGCGGCGGTCACCGGTACCTGACACACCGAGGCGACAAGACCCATCGGGCCCCTGCCAAGGAGCGCGGAGAGCATCGCGGTGACCAGCACATAGCCACCGAGAGTGAGGATCCACCACAAGCCGTTGCGCGTGTTGCGCACGCTGAGAGGCTTGAGTTCCCATGTCTGTTCGAAGAGCCGCTGTACGGCTCTCGCGAAACTGAGCACCGAGATCGTCAGAAACACGACCCCGAAGATGCCCACGCTCGCACTGGTGCCTTCGGCAGGTGAGAACAGGGAGCTGACCGCCGTGGCGCCTGCTCCGGTGAGGTCGTAGCGCTTGATGATCCGCTCGGCGGCGTCGTAGTGCACGAAGTTGCCGAGGACGGCGCCGAGGAGGATGGAGAGCGGGACCAACGCCGTCAAGGCGCTGGACGCCAGGGCCATCGAGCGGTCGAAACCCACGATCTTCTGAAACCGGTTGATGACCCGCAACGCGAAGGCAGGACGCAGCCAGAAGGTCAGCGTTCTGACGAGGCGCTCTCGATTCATCCCCGCCGTGCTGCCCTCCGTGAAGACCGGGATCTGTGTGGCGACGCGAGCCTAACGGACGGTCGCCAAACCGATGAGGGGCGACACGAGCACGACACGAGCAGCAACGTGCCGGGCTCGAACGCGCTGTCAGTTCTGGTCGACGAGTAGGTGGATGGGGCCTCGTAGGACGGGGCTGGGGCGGTACGGGGGTGGGTCGGTCACCAGTGTGGGGTCGGCGAGGCGGCGTACCAGTTCGGTCAGGGCGATCTGGGTTTCCAGTCGGGCCATCGGGCCGCCGAAGCACAGGTGGATGCCGCTGCCGAAGCCCAGGTGCTGGTTGTCCTGGCGATCGGGGTCGAAGCGGTCGGGATCGCGGAAGCGGTCCGGGTCGCGGCTGCCCGAGGCGAGCATGAGCATGATCTTCGAGCCCTTGGGGATGACGGTGTCGCCGACGGAGACGTCGCTGTACGCCGCCCGCCACGGAATGATGTGCACGGGGGGCTCGTAGCGCAGCAGTTCCTCGACCAGCCGTACGACCAGGTCCGGTTCGGCGCGCAGGCGTTGCAGCACCTCAGGGTGGCGCAGCAGCGTCAGCATGCCGTTGGTGATGAGGTTGACGGTGGTCTCGTGGCCGGCGATGAGCAGCAGGTTGGCGGTGCTGACGATTTCGGCGTCGGTCATCCGCCCGTCGGGCCCGTCGTCGTTGGCCAGCCGTGTCAGCAGGTCGTCGCCCGGGCGGCCGTGGCGTTGTTCCAGCAGTCCGCCGAGGTACTGGCGCAGGTCTTTGGTGGCCTGTACGCCGTTGTCCAGTTTCTCCTGCGGATCGGTCTTGGGGTTGAAGTCGATCGAGTCGATGATGGCGTTCACCCACACGTGGAACCGCGGTTCGTCCTCGCGCGGCACACCGAGCAGGTGGCAGATCACGGTGACGGGGAACGGATAGGCGAAGTCGTCGACGATGTCGATCCGCTCCTTGCCCGCGAAGTCGTCGATCAGACCTGAGACGATGGCGGTCAGGTCGGGTTCCATGCCGGTCACGAGGCCCGGGGTGTGCGGGGGGCCGAAGTGACGCATCGCCAGGCGCCGCAGACGGTCGTGCTCGGGCGGGTCGAGGTTGATGAACGACGGCGTGGCGCGTTCCTGCATCGCGGGCATCGGATGCGTCAGATTGCGGACGTCGGAGCTCAGGTGCGGGTCGTGCAGGATGCCGCTGAGTTCGCGGTAGGTGCTGATGACGTAGCTGCCGTCCTCCTGAAGGGCCACCGGAGTCTTGCGCAGCTCGGCGTAGAGCGGGTACGGGTCGGCCCGGGTGGAGTAGTCGAGAATCCGGGGCAGGATGTCGGGCGTCTCGGTCGTGGTCATGTCGCTTTCCCTCCTGTTCCCTCCTAGCGGTGCTGCCGCATGGCTGTGACGCGCCGCTCGCCCGGGTCATGGCCGGTGACGACCACCGTGGCGCCCTGGGCGAGCAGAGTGGGGCCGGGGAAGTCGACGGGCACCGGTTTCGCGTCGAGGGGCTGGTCGGGCGTGGGGCAGGGGGGCGGGAAGGGCGCGGCCGTCTCGATCAGCTGCCGGTAGTGGTCCAGCCACTTCGCGTTGTTGAAGCTGACGGCGGCGGTGACGCGGCCCTGGTACCCGTATGCGGCGACAAAGCGGTGGTCGGCCACGGATCCCTGGGTGATGACGACCTCGTCGGCGTAGGTCGGTACACCGACGGACTTGATGTTGACGCCGAACTGGATCGACCAGAACGTCGGGATGGACAGGTGCGGCCAGCGGTCCGCCTGGGTGCTGACCATGTTGTGCGCGGCGATCTCGGCCTGCTCCACGGCGTTGGCCCAGTGCTCCAGCGAGATGAACCGGTACTCGTACATCGGGTTCGGGCTGCGTGCCACGTCTCCGGCGACGAAGATGTCGTCGGTGACCAGGCCGTTGAGGTCGAAGGCGCGGCAGCCCGCGTCGCAAGCGACTCCCCATACGCCCACCGCCAGTCCCGAGTCGCGCAGCCACTCGGTGTTGCGGATGCCCCCGAGCGCCACCACCACCACGTCGGCGTCGACCGTACTGCCGTCGGAGAAGTGGGCGCGGCGAACCCGCCCCTGCGCGTCGCCCTCGAGCTGGGTGACCTTGACACCGCAGCGCAGGTCGACGCCATGGGCGCGCTGCATGTCCGCCGCGATCTCGCCGATCATGGCGCCGAGTCCCCCGACCAGTGGGGACGGCGCGAGTTCGGCGACGGTCACCGGGATGTCGCGCTCGCGGCAGACGGAGGCGATCTCGGAGCCGGTGAAGCCCGCGCCGATGATCAGTACGCGGGAGGGCCCGGCGGCGACCGCCCGCTGCAGGCCGGCGGCGTCCTCGCGCGTGCGGACCACGAACACACCGTCCAGGGCCGCCTCGGCCTCGACGGGCCAGGGCCGGGCCCGTACGCCGGTGGAGATCAGCATGCGGTCGAAGGGGATCGTGCGGCCGTCGGCGAGCCGCACGTGGTTGGCCGCCAGGTCCAGTCCGTCGGCGGGGACGCCCAGGAGCCACTCCGCGTCGATGTCACGACGCCGTGGCAGGGTGGTGCCGTCGGCCGGCACCCATCCGGTCAGTACCTGCTTGGACAGCGGGGGACGGTCATAGGGCTCCCCCAACTCGTCACCGATCATGGTCAGCTTCCCGGTGAACCCCTCGTCGCGCAGGGCCTCCGCGGCGCGCAGTCCCGCCAGCGACGCCCCGACGATCACGACGCGGCCGTCACGCTTGAACCCCTGCAGGGTGTCGGCAGTACTCATGACGGCGACGTCCCCACCGGCGCGTCCCGGCCCTCCAACTGGTCGACCAGAATGGCCTGGAGCGGGCAGGCCGCCGCGGCGCGCAACACCTGTTGGCGCTGGGCGTCGTCAGGGTTCGAGGCGTACATCAGCGCTTCCTCGCCGTGCATCCGGAACGCGTCCGGAGCCAGGAACGCGCACTGCGCATACCCCTGACACCGGGAAAGATCAACGACAACTCTCATCCCGACCTCCATTGCAGGGACCGCAAATCCGCGGGTCCTGAGGCAGCACTCCTACGGCGCCCGAAGCGCGAGTCACGCCTTCCTCGAAGAAGGGAGTCGGCAGGTTTCCGCAGGAAGAATCGATCATCGCGAATGAGGCCTCGGCGTCTGCAAAACCGCCCGGAGAACCTGACCTTGCCGTCAAAAGCGTATCCCCCGCGCACGTGGTCCGCACGGTGAGGATTCAGGACGGGGCGTTCTTGGCGTCGAGCGCGGCCAGGACCGGCGCGAAGCCCGCCACGCACTCAGCTCCTGTGCATCGGCACCCGGGCACCCGGGCCTCAGAACACCCCGGTCATCCCCGCCACTCCGCCGATGAACGCGCTGAGCAGCATCAAGGCGCCCAGCGCACCGAGCAGCACCAGCAGCCCGCGCGGTACTCGACGCGCACCGCCCTTGCCGCAGACGACCAGAATCCCCAGCAGCAGCACCATCAGGCCGAGCAGGGAAATCGCCAGCCACCCGAACGAGGACGCGGTGCCCGTCTGCTCGTATCCGCCGGAGTCCACCCGCTGCAACGCGATCGTGTCGCCGACGGGCAGGTTCTTGCCGATCGAGGCGTTCGGGTCCACGACGGTGCCGTCGGAGGAGCGGAAGATGCCACTGCAGTGCGGATACCGGTGGCCCCCGACGTGTTCCCAGGCGCATGCTTCGACCCTGAGATGCCCCGGGGTGCCGGCCAGGCCCGTGGCATAGGCGAAATGCGTTCCGGCGAACCAGGTCAGCCCGAGGCCCGCGGCCACCAGAACGACGACCATGACCGCCGGACGGCCTGCCCGACGTCTTTCCCCGAGCCGACCCCAGCCGTTCATCCGCTCTCCCCCAGAGTGTCCGCCCGAAACCCCGACCCGGCCGTCCCGGCCGCCCCAAGCTACGCGACCGCCTTCCGGCCGGACCTGTGCGCACCCGCGATGAGCCCGGAGAAGCTGGTGATGGTCGACTTCGCCGAAGGGTGGATCCATCCCGACGGCCTGGGGGTCGCGGTCATGCCCACCGCCGGGCTGCATGCGCACGGCACCCGCAAGGGGTGGCGCTGGACGACCGATGAGGTCACCGACGGCGTCGCGGCCACGGATGAGGACATCGCGGGTCTGGGTGCGGACCCGGTCGTGGCCTGTCTACTGGGCCACGACGTCGCTGCCGGGAGTGGTGCCCGGGAGCAGGCCGTCGTGGTCGGCGCGGTCGCGCGTACCAGTGGTGGCGGCGTCCGTTGGGTCGGCCGACTGCCACAAGGGTGCGTCGGCTCAACGGTGTTCATCGCCTCCCCCCTCAGCGGGAGCGGTTTCAAGCTGGTCTGCGTCGGGGTGGTGCTGCCCGGCGACGGTCACCACACGCTCGCGACCTTCGACCGCATCCGCACCGCGCTGCGCGCCGTTGCCCCGGACACCGCGACAGCCCGTGAACCGACCGAACCGCTTCCTCCGACACCCGGACCGAAGCGCCGCTGGTGGCAGCGCCGCGGCTGATGTACGGAGGAGGCGACGGCTCGATCGCCCGTCCGCGGAAGCGCGCCTCGCCGAGGCCCGTACAGCCACATCGGCGACCGGGAGCTCCTGGCCGCCCGGCTGGAGCACCCCGCTTCCGCGTGATCAAGTGACAATCCGTCGGTGGCTGATGCCTCACTTCCGGTAGCCGAGGATCGTCATCATGCCGGACTCCGAGTGGTACTGGTTGTGGCAGTGGAGCATCCACAGGCCCGGGTTGTCGGCGTAGAAGTCGACGACGAGTTTGTGGTGCGGCACTACGTGGGCGGTGTCCTTGCGGGCGCCGACCACGCCGAAGCCGGTGAGGGCGAAGGTGTGGCCGTGCAGGTGCATGGGGTGCCACATGTCGGTGGCGTTGACGAGGGTCAGGCGGATCCGTTCGCCGTAGCTGACCGGGTGGCGTTGCTCGACGGAGTACGGCCGGTGGTCGAAGGCCCAGTCGAACTTCTTCATCCCGCCGGTCAGTCTGATGCGCAGCTCGCGGTCCGGTTCGTCGTCGCTGAGGGCCACGGAGTCGTCCGGCACAAGGCGTCTGGCCGGGACGAGCTTGCCGTCGAGTTCGTCCGGGTGCACGGAGGGGCGGGGATTGTCCCCACTGCCGGTGCGCAGGACGGCCAGGGCCCTGGCGTTCTTGCCCTCGGCGAGCGCGACCAGCGGGAACACCCCGTCCTTGGCGGTGATCAGCACGTCGTAGCGTTCGGCCATGCCGAGCAGTAGCGCGTCCGTCTTCGTGTGTTCGACGGGGTAGCCGTCCGTGTGCGTGATCGTCATCTCGTGGCCGCCCAGCGCCACCCGGAAGGCCGTTTCGGCGCCGGCGTTGATGATCCGCAGCCGGATGCGGTCCCCCTTGCGGGCCCGGAAGACCGAAGGAGCATGCGCGAGACGGCCGTTGACCAGGTAGAACGGGTAGTCGACGCTGCCTCCCTCGCTGTGCAGGATGCGGCTGTGGGAGTTCCGCAGGACGCGGGAGGGGCCGTGGGGCTTCTCGTGGGCGGCCTTGTCATGGGCCTTGCCCCCGGGTTCGTCGTCCTCACCCATGCCCATGCCCGTCGCCATGCCCTTGCCGTCGAGCAGCTGTGCGAGCACACCGTCGGGGGTGGAGCCGGCCACGCCGTCCACCCAGTCGTCCAGGACGACGACCCACTCCTTGTCGTAGGACAACGGCTCCCTGGGGTCCTCGACGATCAGCGGGGCGTACAGGCCGCGGTCGAGCTGCAGCCCCGAGTGCGAGTGCAGCCAGTACGTGCCCGGGTGGTCCACGGCGAAGCGGTAGTTGAAGTCGTCGCCGGGCCTGATGGGGTGCTGGGTCAGGCCGGGTACTCCGTCCATGTCGCAGCGCATGCGGACACCGTGCGAGTGCAGTGTCGTGGACACGGGCAGATGGTTGGCCAGGTTGAGATCGAGGATGTCGCCCGACTTGATCCGCACCTCCCTGCCGGGCAGCGAGTCGCCGTACGCCCAAGACCTGACGGTCCGTCCACCCAGGTCGAGGGTGGTCTCGGCGGCCTTGAGCCTGAACGAGCGAACGGGGCCGGACCCGCGTTTCCTCTCGACGGCGAGGACCTCGGGATCGGACGGGTTCACGTACCCCTTGGGTCCCCTGGGGACGAAGGGTCTGCCGCCGTGGCCGCTCCCCTGGTGCTCGCCGGGGCCGGGGTGCGAGCCAGGTCCGGAGGGAGAGTCGGACCCGGAGCAGCCGGCCAGGAGTCCCGAGCCGGCGGCCGCGATCGAGGCACCGAGCACAGTGCGCCGCGTAGGTGAGTGCATGAATGAATAACACACGTTTTACGCTGATATGTCCTCGAACCCGGCGCGGCGTGTCCCCCATTGGAGCAGACCCCGTCACCCCGAAATGGAAGCTAAGGTTAGGCTTGCCTTATCCATTGATCGGAGTACTCGTGCGCACCTTGGGGTCGAAGGCCGTCCTGGCCGTTGCCATCGTCGGCGGCCTACTGGCCGGATGTTCGTCCGGGAGCGGGGACGGGGACAACGGCTCCTCACGGAGCAAGAACACCTCCAGCGGCGACCGCAATCTCGTCAGCGGGGCCTCCGAGGGCCCCTCCGTCGCCCCCGGCGCCGTCGCCACTGGGATGGGCGCGGGCAGCGCCGAGGACGGCGAATTCCCTCGGACCGTCGGGCACTTCGAGGGCAAGACGGAGATCAAGAGCGCGCCCAGGAAGATCGCCGCGCTCAGCACCGGGCAGCTGGACGACCTGCTGACCCTGGGCATCGTGCCGGCCGTGACGACCCGCGCGGACAACGCCGGGCTGGCGCCGGACTATCTGAACGACGCCTTCCCCGCGTACAAGAAGCTGTTGTCGGCCATGACCGACGCGGGGACCCGTACCGCGCCCAACCTGGAGACGCTCGCCGCCGCCAAGCCCGATCTGATCCTCATCAACGACTCGCTCGGCGACCTCTACGCGAAGCTGTCGAAGATCGCGCCCACCGTCGTGACGGCCGGCAACGGCATCAACTGGAAGCGGGATCTGCTCCTCGTCGGTGACGCGGTCGGCAAGGGCGACAAGGCGCAGGAACTGCTCGACGGCATCGTGAGCGACGCCGCCACGCGGGGCAAGCGGCTCGGCGATCCCGCCGTGTCCATGCTGCGGTTCACGCCGGACCGGACGCGGATGTTCGGAGTGTCGTCGTTCACCGGCTCCATCGCCGTCGACATGGGGCTCTCCCGGCCCAAGTCGCAACAGTTCAAGGCCATTTCGCAGGACATCGGGGCAGAGAGCATCGATGTCGCGGACGGGGACTGGATCTTCTACTCGGTGCAGGGCGACGCCTCCAGGACCGACGCGGGCAGCGTGCTCGCCGGGCCCCTGTGGAAGTCGATGAAGGCGGTCAAGGCCAAGCACGCCGTGAAGGTCGACGACGACCCCTGGTACCTCAACGCCGGCCCCACCGCCGCCCGCCTCGTCGTACGACAGCTCGCGGACACCCTCGGCAAGTGACCGGTCCCGCGTCTGTCGCACGCCGCACATCCGCCCCGGCGGGCGTGCGGCGTGCGACCTGGCTGGGCGTGGCCTTCCTCCTCGCCGTCACGGCCGCCGCCCTCAGCCTCGCCGTCGGCACCCGCCCCGTCCCGCTGGCCGCCGTCCTCGACGCGCTGGTGCACGGAGGGAATTCACCGGACGCGCTGGTCGTACGGTCCCTGCGGGTGCCGCGGACCGCGATCGGACTGACCGCCGGTGCCGCCCTCGGACTCTCGGGGGCGGCACTCCAGGCGGTCACCCGCAATCTGCTCGCCGACCCCGGCATCCTCGGGCTCAGTCAGGGCGCGGCGGCCGGTGTCGTGTTCGCCATCGCGCTCGGCTGGGCGAACGGCTTCGACGGGTACGTCTGGTACGCCTTCACCGGCGCGGTCCTCGCCGCCTGCGTCGTGTACGCCATCGCCTCGCGCGGACGCGGCGGCGCCTCCCCGGTGAAGCTGGCGCTCGCCGGAACCGCGCTGTCGGCGATGACGGCGGGGGCCACGACCGTCGTACTGACGTCGAGTTCGGCCACGCTGGACCAGTTCCGGTTCTGGCAGGTGGGCGCGCTCAGCGGGCGCGACACGGAAACGGTGGGGCGCATGCTGCCCTTCCTCGCCGCCGGGGCGCTGCTCGTGCTGGCCTGCGCCCGCGGCCTGGACGCGCTCGCGCTCGGCGACGACACCGCACGGGCGCTCGGCCACCGGGTCACGCTCGTACGGGGCTGTGCGGCGCTCGGCGCGACCGTGCTCACCGCGGCCGCGGTCGCCGCAGCGGGCCCCATCGCCTTCATCGGCCTCGCCGTCCCCCACCTCGCCCGCCGACTGGTCAGTGGCGGCCACCGCTGGGCCCTCCCCCTCTCCGCACTCCTCGGCGCCGCCCTGCTGCTCGCCGCGGACGTGGCGGGCCGGGTGGTCCGTGCCCCGGCGGAAGTGCCGGCCGGAGTGATGACCGCGCTGGTGGGCGTGCCGGTCCTGGTCGTACTCGTACGGCGGAAGGGCATGGCCTCGTGACCACAGCCCCCACGACGCCCACCGAGCACACCGCGAGCCGCACCACGTACCCGCACTCGGCCGGGCTCCGCGTACTCCGCCACGGGCGCCTCTCCCTCCTCCTGCACCGGCGCGCCGCGGCTGTCGTCACCGTCCTCGTGCTGCTCCTCGCGGGCGTGATGCTGCTCGCGGCGTGCGTCGGGCAGACGTACGTCCCGCCGGGCGAGGTCTGGCGGGTGCTGCGCGGCCAGGGCGGCCCGTACGACCTGGTCGTCGGCGAACTGCGGGTCCCGCGGATCGTGCTCGGCGCGCTGGTCGGGGCGGCGCTCGGGCTCTCCGGGGCGCTCGTACAGACCGTGACGCGCAACCCGCTGGCCAGCCCGGACGTCATCGGCGTCGGGCACGGTGCCGCCGCCGCGACCGTACTGGCGCTGGCCACCGGAGCCGTCGCCTCCCCCGGCGCGCTCCCGGCCGTCGCGGTCACCGGCGGTCTCGCGGCCGCCGCGCTGGTGTACGTACTGGCCTGGCGGCACGGAATGCAGCCGAGCCGGTTCGTCCTGACGGGGGTGGGCATCGGCGTCGCCCTCTCCGCCGTCGTCCAGCTCTACCTCACCGAGAGCGAACTGGCCGCCGCCGAGCAGGTCAAGCTGTGGCTGACGGGCAGTCTGAACGGGCGCGGCTGGGAGCAGGCGGGCCCCCTCGCCCGGGTCCTTCTCCTCTCGTTGCCCGCCCTGGTGTGGGCGAGCCGCGCGCTGCGTCCGCTCGGCCTTGACGCCGACACGGCCGCCGCGCTCGGCGTCCGCGTCCAGCGCACCCAGCTCGGCCTGACCGTCCTCGGGGTGGTGCTCGCCGCGGTCGCGACCGGCGCGGCCGGCCCGGTCGGCTTCGTCGCCCTCACCGGCCCCCAACTGGCCCGCCGCCTCACGCGCATCCCGCAACTCCCCCTCGCCGCCTCCGCCCTGACGGGCGCGCTGATCGTGGTCGGCGCCGACCTGGTGGCCCGCACGCTGGTGCCGCCGCTGGAGATCCCGGTCGGGGCGCTCACGTCCTTGGTGGGCGGTCCCTATCTGCTCTGGCTGCTGGGCAGGTCGGGCCGCCGCTGACGGAAGTGCTGTACGTACGGTGGAAACGCAGAGGGGGCCCCAACGTGGGTGGACCCGGCCGGGGCCACCCCACACCCGGCCGGGAACGGTAGGGGGGGGGGGGGGGACCAAGCGGGGTCGCGCGGGGCGCGGCCACACCCCCGCGGATGCGA
>NZ_JBHVST010000062.1:0-69475 GCF_042885015.1 Streptomyces sp. NPDC058086
GCTCTGGCGTGCCGGGGGGTTGCCTGCGGCAGTCCTCTTCGTGGACGCCCCTGTGCGCCTCCCCTCGGCGCGCGTGAGCGGCTGGAGGCCCGGCCGCCGCGTCGCTGCCTCTCCTCTACATCCCCGCAGCTCTCCGCGTCCCCACAGTCCTCTGCCTCCCCGCACCTCTCTACGTCCCCACAACCCTCCGCCTCCCCGCACCTCTCTACGTCCCCACAACCCTCCGCCTCCCCACAGCTCTCTACGCCCCCACAGCCCTCCGCCTCCCCACAGCTCTCTACGCCCCCACAGCTCTCCACGCCCCCACGCCCTCCGCCGCCCCACGTTCCTCCGCGTCCGCGACTCCGTCGGCGGCGTCCACCCGCCCTTCCGTATCAGGTACACGTCACTCGTACGCAGTAAGGCGAATCCCCTGCGCAACTCGTCGCCGTGCCGTCGGGCGGGATGGTGGAAGAGGAGTGAAAACGGGTGGCGAGCGCTCTGTGCCGCGGGCGTCGGGCGTCAGCAGTGAGAGCCCCCTGACGCCGTCGAAGGACAGTGCCATACCGACACGATCCGGTTCGAGTGGCAGCCCCCCGGGTGGGCGGATAAGACTGAGGCAACGGTCTTGCGACCGGACCTGTTTTATGACCGGACAACAGATTCCGACCTCATGGCTTCCGGATTACTCGCTCCGGCCATCAAAAAGCGCGAGTGCAGGGCGTCGACCGTATTTCCAGGCGGCGCTCGAAAGTTCCTCAAGGAGCTCGTATGGAGGAGAAGTCCGTCGAAGTCCTGACGCCTGGTCCGGGTGAATCCGCACCCGACAAGCGTGGGTACACCGGGCCGAAGAGCGACATCGAGAGAGACCTCGCCGAGGTGTTGGCCGGCGTCATCCACGTCGAACGAGTATCGGTCGAGAGTCACTTCTTCGACGACCTCGGCGCCAATTCATTGGTGATGGCCCAATTCTGCGCACGGGTCAGGAAGCGGCCGGATCTCCCCTCGGCGTCGATGAAGGACATCTACCGGCACCCGACGATCCGAAGCCTGGCGACGGGGCTCGGGGACGCCGAACCGCTTCCCTCCGAGTCGTCGGTTCCGGTGCCGGCCACGGTGGTGACCCGGGCCGGGACGGCGCGGTACGTCCTCTGCGGAGCGCTTCAGTTCTTGTTCTTCCTGGGATATTCATTCCTCGCCGGAATTGTCGCCGACCGGGGCTACGGATGGGTGTCCACTGGCTCGAACGCGATCGGCATCTATCTGCGCTCGCTCGTCTTCGGCTCCATCGGATTCGTCGCTCTGTGCACCTTCCCGATCGTGGCAAAATGGATTCTCGTCGGCCGGTGGAAACCGCGCGAGTTCCCGATCTGGGGACTTACATATCTGCGCTTCTGGACCGTCAAGGCGCTGATCCACGCCAACCCGATGATTTTCTTCATCGGAAATCCCCTGTACGTGCTGTATCTGCGCGCCCTGGGCGCCCGGATCGGCAAGGGGGTCACGATCCTCTCCCGCCAGACTCCGGCCTGCCCCGACCTGCTCACGATCGGCGCCGGAACGGTGATCCGCAAGGACTCGTTCTTCCACTGCTACCGCGCGCACGCCGGCCGTATCCAGACCGGCCGGGTCACCCTGGGCCGGGACGTGTTCATCGGTGAGAAGACCGTGCTCGACATCGACACGTCGATGGGCGACGGGGCGCAGCTCGGCCACACGTCCACGCTGTACAGCGGCCAGGCTGTTCCGGACGGCCAGCAGTGGCACGGATCCCCGGCACAGCCCACCGAGCACGACTACGTGAGGGTCGAACCGACCGCGTGCGGCACACTGCGCCGGGCCGGCTTCGGTTTCGTCACCCTGCTTCAGGTGTTCTTCCTCTACGTGCCGCTGATGGTCGGGGGCGCGTACTTGCTGTTGGACCTGATCCCGGCGCTGCACGACCGGCTGGGCCCGGGTTCGGTGGGGTTCACCTCACCGAGTCTCTACGGCGACGCGCTGGTCCTGTCCTTCATGCTGTTCTTCGGCTTCGTCGTCTTCGGTGTGGCCGTGCTGTTCACCGTTCCGCGCCTGCTGAACCTGGTCATCAAGCCGGACAAGGTCTACCCGCTGTACGGCTTTCACTACTCGACGTTCCGTGCGATCGGGCGCATGACCAACATCAAGTTCTTCAAATGGCTGCTCGGTGACAGCTCCTACATCGTCTACTATCTGCGCGGCCTCGGATACGACTTGTCCCGGATCGAACAGACCGGGTCGAATTTCGGCACGGAAGTACAGCACGAGACCCCGTATCTGTGCTCCGTCGGCAGCGGCACGATGGTCGCCGACGGGCTCTCCATCGTCAACGCGGACTACTCGAGCTCCTCTTTCCGGGTGTCCAGGGCCTCGATCGGACCACGCAACTTCATCGGGAACAACATCGCCTATCCCTCGGGGGCCAGGACGGGCGAGAACTGTCTCCTCGCGACGAAGGTGATGATTCCGCTCGAGGGCGAGGTACGCGAGGGGGTGGGCCTGCTGGGCTCGCCGTGCTTCGAGATTCCCCGGTCGGTCGAGCGCGACTCCCGGTTCGACCATCTCCGCAACGGCGAAGAGTTCCGTCGCAGTCTCGCCGCGAAGAACCGTTACAACATGCGCTCGATGGTCCTCTTCCTGATGGTGCGGTGGATCTACTTCTTCGTCCTCACGGTGGTCGCTCTCGCCGACGTCGATCTGTACGACTCCTACGGGCAGGTACTGATCGCCGTGTTCCTGATGTTCAGCCTTGCTTTCACGCCTGTCTACTTCGTACTGGTGGAGCGCTGCATCATGGCATTCCGCGGGCTGCAACCGCAGTTGTGTTCCATCTACGAACCGTACTTCTGGTGGCATGAGCGCCTCTGGAAGGTGCCCGAGAATTACCTCAACATCTTCAACGGAACCCCTTTCAAGAACCTGATCTGGCGCATGCTGGGCGTTCGGATCGGCAGCAGGGTCTTCGACGACGGCTGCCACCTGACTGAGCGGATGCTCACCACCATCGGGAGCGACTGCACGCTCAATGCGGGAAGCAAGATCCAGTGCCACTCGCAGGAGGACGGCACCTTCAAGTCCGACCGCAGCACGATCGGCGCCGGCTCCACGCTCGGTGTCGGCGCCCACGTCCACTACGGCGTGACGATGGGCGACGGCGCGGAACTCGCCTCCGACTCCTTCCTCATGAAGGGCGAGGAAGTCCCGGAGCACGCCCGGTGGGGCGGAAATCCCGCGGCGGAGATGCGCGACACCCCCTATCAGCCTGCCGCACTGGCGTACGAGGCACAGCGTGACCGCCCCGGCCGGCAGGTCCAGTGAGTGAACGGGAAGATGCGATGAGAGTGCAAGTGGAAGCCGATCGGGAGTTCTGGCGCGGTCAGCTCGTGGCCGGTGGGTTCACCGCGCTGCCGCGGTGGACGCCCCATCCGGTGGCGGGCGTCGCCGACCACGAGACGACGGTCCCGGAGGACGTCGCGGGACCGTTGCGCGGGCTGGCGCAGGACCTGGCGGTACCGCTCGACTCGGTGCTGCTGGCCGCGCACGCCAAGGTGCTCGCCGCGCTGTCCGGTGAGCGCGAGGTGGTGTCCGGCTACGTCCCCGCCGACGGCGGCCGGCCGTTGCCCTGCCGGCTGACGACCGAACCCTCGACGTGGCGGACGCTGCTGCTGAACGCCCATCGGGCCGCGTCGGAGCTGCTGTCGCACAAGGACTTCCCGGTCGACGACCTCAGGCGCGAACTGGGCCTGACCGAACCGCCCTTCGAGGCCGTGTTCGATCCGGGCGGTGTGGGCGGTGACCTGGCCGAGGACACCGTGTTGTGGGTCGGCTTCTCGTGGCGGGACGGCCGGCTCGTGCTGCGGCTGCGGTACCGGACCGACGTACTCGATGCGGACTGCGCTGCCCGGATCGCCGGTTACCACGTCACCGCGCTCGCCCGGATCGCCGTCGGTCCGGATGCCGAGCACGGACGGCAGATCCTGCTCTCCGCCGAGGAACTCCACTTCCAGCTCGAAGGGCTCGCCGGACCCCACCGGGACCTGCCGGACCGCCGGATGCACGAGCTGTTCGAACAGAGGGTGCGGGAACACCCGGACGCCGTCGCGGCCGTACACGGCGAACGGCGGTGGACCTACCGCGAGCTCAACGCCCGGGCCAACCGGCTGGCACACGCGCTGCTGGCGCGGGGGCTGCGCCGGGAGGGCGTGGTCGCGGTGGTGACCGAACGCAACCTGGACTGGCCGGCCGCCGTGCTGGCGGTCTTCAAGGCCGGGGGCGTGTACCTGCCCATCGAGCCGCATTTCCCGGCCGGCCGCATCGCCACCACGCTCACTCGCGCCGAGTGCGCCTTCGTGCTGACCGAACACGGCAGCACCACCACCCTCGACCAGGCCCTGGAGTCCCTGCCCGGGATCGGGAAGGTCTTCATCGACGCGGCCTACGCGGAGGACCACGCCGACGACGATCCGGGCGTGCCCGTCGCCCCGGACCAACTCGCCTACATCTACTTCACCTCCGGCTCCACGGGTGAGCCGAAGGGCGCGATGTGCGAGCACGCGGGGATGCTCAACCACCTCTACGCCAAGATCGACGACCTGGGGCTCGGCGAGGGACAGGTGGTCGCGCAGACCGCGCCCCAGTGCTTCGACATCTCGCTGTGGCAACTGGTGTCCGGACTCCTGGTCGGCGGGCGGACCCTGCTGGTGGAGCAGGAGGTGATCCTGGACGTCCAGCGGTTCGTCGACAAGATCGTCGAAGGCCGGGTCGCCGCCCTCCAGGTCGTGCCCTCGTACCTGGACGTCGTCGTGTCCTGTCTGCGGCAGCACCCCCGCGAACTGCCGGACCTGCGATGCGTGTCGGTCACCGGCGAGGCGCTGAAGAAGGAGCTCACGGAGCGCTGGTTCGCCGTCCAGCCCGGGATCAAGCTGGTCAACGCCTACGGGCTGACCGAGACCTCGGACGACACCAACCACGAGGTCATGGACCGGGCGCCGGAGCGCATCCTGCTCGGCCGCGCGGTCAACAACGTATGCGTCTACGTCGTCGACGAACACCTCACCCCGGTGCCGCTCGGCGCCCCCGGCCTGATCGTGTTCTCCGGCGTCTGCGTCGGCCGCGGCTACATCAACGACCCCGAGCGCACCCGGCAGGCCTATCTGGCCGATCCGCACCGTGAGGGGGCCCGGCTCTACCGGGGCGGCGACTACGGCCGCTGGCAGCCCGGGGGCAAGCTGGAGTTCCTGGGCCGCCGGGACACCCAGGTCAAGATCCGTGGCTTCCGGATCGAGATCGGCGAGATCGAGAACACCCTGTTGCGGGTGCCGGGGGTGCGTGACGGCGCGGTGGTCGTCGCCGAGCGGGCCGATCAGAGCAAGCACCTGGTGGCGTTCTACTCGGGCCCCCGGGCCCTCGACGGCGACGTCCTGCCGGCCCGGCTCGGCGAGTCGCTGCCCGAGTACATGGTCCCGTCGGCCTTCCACTGGCGCGAAAGCCTGCCGCTGACCGCCAACAGCAAGATCGACAGGAAGACCCTGCAGACGCTCGCCGGAGAACTCGGCGTCGTCCAGGACGACTACCACGCGCCGAACACACCGACGGAACACCGGCTGGCAGCCGCGTGGGCGACGGTGCTCGGCATCCCGCAGCACCAGATCGGACGGCGGGACCACTTCTTCGACCGGGGCGGCACCTCGCTGTCGGCGGTGAAGCTGGCGATCACCCTGGACCGTGCGGTGTCCCTCAAGGACGTCACCCGTCACCCGGTCCTCGCCGACCTGGCCGGGCTGGTCGACGGCAGGTCCGAGCGGCGCCCAGGGCTGCTGCACCCGCTGTCGGAATCGGACGATGCGCAGGCCGGGGCCCTGGTGTGCTTCCCGTACGCCGGCGGCAACGCGGTGAACTTCCAGCCGCTGGCCAGGGCACTGCAGGCCGACGGGCCCGCCGTCTACGCCGTCGAGCTGCCCGGTCACGACATGGCAGCCGGCAGTGAACCGTTCGTACCGATGACGGAGGTGGTCGAACAGGTCGTCGACGAGATCGTCCGACGAGGCCTGACCAGGGTCCTGCTGTGGGGCCACTCCTCGGGCGCCGCGCCGGCCGTGGAGACGGCCAGAAGGCTCCAGGAGCGCGGGGTGGACGTCCAGCGGGTGTTCCTCGGCGCGCAACTGCTCGGCGACGCCGCCCGGCGGCGCGCCGCGATCGACGAGCTGACGGAACTGAGCGACGCCGAGATCGCCGCGAAGCTGAGCGCGGCCGGCGGGTACACCGAACTCGGCGAGCTGGACCCGCGGCACGCCGAGCACGTGGGTGCCGCCTACCGGCACGACTGCGTGTCCGCACACCGCTGTTTCGCCGACCTCCTGGACAACCCTCCGACGCCGAAGCTGTCCGCTCCGATCACCGTGGTCGTCGCCGCCGACGACCCGAGCACGGCGGACCACCCGCACCGCTACCGCGACTGGCAGCTCCTGGCCGAACAGGTCGACCTGCACGAGCTCGCCGACGGCGGCCACTACTTTCCGCGCACCCGTCCGGTCGAAGCGGCACAGGCCGTTCTGCGCGCCGCCGAACTGTTCGCTCCTTCCTGAGTGACAACTGACTCGTGACAACCGACGAGTGACCGACCGACGAATGACTGACCGACGAGTGACTGACCGAGTGACAACCGACTGAGTGGCTACGGAAAGGAAATCGAGATGTCGTCCACTTCCACGGCGTCGATGGTCGACGTGGAACTGCAGTCCGGCAGACCTCCGCTCCTGCGGGCCGAGGCCACCGGTGGCGCGGCGAGCTGGGCAGCCGGGCACCGGGACGCACTGCGCGCCGTCGTCGCCGAGCACGGCTGCGTCCTGGTCCGCGGCCTCGGGCTGCGCGACGCGGCCGAGACCGGTGCCGTCTTCTCGAAGCTCGCCACCGGTCTGATGACCGAGAAGGAGGTCTTCGCGCCCCGGCGGACCTACTCCGACGGCGTGTACTCCTCGACGAAGTGGCCGCCGAACCAGCCGATGTGCATGCACCACGAACTGAGCTACACGCTCGAGTTCCCCGGCCTGATGATGTTCGCCTGTCTGAGCGCGCCCACCGACGGAGGGGCGACCGCGGTCGCCGACTCGCCGACCGTGCTCGACGCGCTGCCCGCCGAGTTGACCGAACGCTTCGAGCGCGAGGGCTGGCTGCTCACCCGCAGCTACAACGACGAGATCGGGGCGTCCGTGGCCGAGGCGTTCGGCACCGAGGACCGTGGTGCCGTCGAGAGCTACTGCCGCGCCAACGCGATCGCGTTCGAGTGGCAGCCGGACGGTGGGCTGCGCACCCGACAGCGCCGTAGCGCCGTGGTGCGTCACCCGGTCACCGGCCGCCGCTGCTGGTTCAACCAGATCGCGTTCCTCAACGAGTGGACGATGGCCCCCGAGGTGCGTGAGTACCTGATGGACGTCTACGGGGCCGACGGGCTGCCGTTCAACACCCGCTTCGGCAACGGGGACCCGATCGGCGAGGACGTCGTGGAACTGCTCAACAGCGTCTACGAGGCCCACACCGCACGTGAGCCGTGGCAGGCGGGCGACCTGATGCTCGTCGACAACATCCGCACCGCGCACAGCAGGGAGCCCTTCGAGGGACCACGCGAAGTGCTCGTCGCCCTGGCCGACCCGGTGCGTCTGACCGACTGCTCTCCGACTGTCGAGGTGACCGCGTCATGACCACCATCCGTTCCACCGCATCGGAGCCCGCGCCGACCGCGCCGATCACCGTGCCGCCGTTCGCGGTGATCACCGGCGCCCAGGTCCAGCGCGCGCTGCGCGGACGCGAGAAGCAGATCGTGGAGTTGGTCGAGGCGACCTACCGGGTGCACGGTGCCGGTGACTCGGTGAACCCGCCGTCGTACTTCCTGCGGTTCCCCGACCGCCCGTCCTCCCGAATCATCGCGCTGCCCGCGTCGATCGGCGGGGAGGTGCAGGTGGACGGCCTGAAGTGGGTCTCCAGCTTCCCGGAGAACGTGAAGGCCGGTGTCCCGAGGGCCTCGGCCGTACTGATCCTCAACGACCATGACACCGGCTACCCGTTCGCCTGTCTGGAGAGCTCGATCATCAGCGCCACCAGGACGGCCGCGTCGGCCGCCGCGGCCGCCGACCGGCTCAGCCGCGACCGGTCGCGACCGACGCGGGTCGGCTTCTTCGGGGTGGGCCTGATCGCCCGGTACATCCACACGTTCCTGGTCGGCACCGGCTGGTCGTTCGACGAGATCGGTGTGCACGACCTGTCCACCGACAGCGCGGCGGGTTTCCGGTGCTACCTGGAGCAGTCGGGCGCCACCGGCCGGGTCACCGTGCACGACAACGCCGAGCAGTTGATCCGCAACAGCGACCTGGTGGTCTTCGCCACGGTCGCCGGGCAGCCGCACGTCGGCGATTTGTCTTGGTTCGATCACAATCCGGTGGTACTGCATGTGTCGCTGCGCGACCTCGCGCCGGAGATCCTGCTCGCCTCGACCAACATCGTCGACGACGTCGAGCACTGCCTGAAGGCCGACACCTCGCCGCATCTGGCCGAGCAGCTCACGGGCAACCGGGACTTCGTGCACGGCACGTTGGACGACGTGCTGGCCGGGCGGGTGACCGTGCCGGCGGACCGGCCGGTGGTGTTCTCGCCCTTCGGCCTCGGGGTGCTCGACCTCGCGGTCGGCAAGTACGTCTACGACGAAGTGACCCGCTGCGGAGAGCTGCACGTCGTCGACGACTTCTTCCACGAATTGAACCGGTACGGATGAGCCGGCCGCGAACCCGGGCCGCAGAAGACAGCGACCCCTGACGCAGGGCCCTGTCCGACTCGGATGGACACGGGCTCCCGCCCAAAAAAACCGAGAAGCCCGCCCACGGTCGGACGGACATTCCGAAAGTGCTCTGCTCCAGATTGAGGAGACCGTCGTGCCCGTCATTTCCGTTCCCCAGGCCTTCAACGAAGAGGATCTCTATGTCGACCTCCGGGCGATCATCGGGCATCCGCTCTTCCTGAAGTGCGAGGGCTTCAACTTCGCCGGCTCCATCAAGATGAAGGCCGCCCTCGAGATGGTGGAGGCCGCCGAGCGGGACGGAGTTCTGAAGCCGGATTCGATCCTGGTCGAGTCCTCGTCCGGGAACCTCGGCGTGGCGTTGAGCATGATCGCGGCGAGCAAGGGTTACCGGTTCCTGTGCGTGACGGACTCCCGCGGCAACCTGTCGACCAGGATGATGATGGAGGCCCTGGGCAGCCAGGTGCACATGATCGCCGGTCAGCAGGAGAGCAACGGCGGCTATCTCGGCGCGCGGATCGAGTACGTACGTGCGCTGTGCGCCTCCGACGACCGGTATGTGTGGCTCAGTCAGTACACCAACCCGAGCAACTGGAAGGCGCACTACCGCAGGACGGCGCCGGAGATCGCCCGTCAGTTCCCGCAGCTGGACGTGCTGTTCGTCGGGGCCGGCACCACCGGCACCCTGATGGGCTGCGCGCGCTTCTTCCGGGAGTGGCACCGGCCGGTGCGGGTCGTCGCGGTGGACAGCGTGGGCTCGGTGTCCTTCGGTGGGCCGCCCGGCCGCCGGATGATTCCCGGCCTCGGGATGAGCATGCGCCCGCCGTTGCTCGACGAGTCCTACGTGGACGAAGTGATACGGGTCGAGGAGAGAGACACCGTCCGTACCTGCCACCGGCTGGCCAGACGCGGATTCGTGTTCGGCGGCTCCACCGGCACGGTGGTCAGCGGCGCGACGGACTGGTTGAACCGGCACGACGCACGCGAACTCACCGCGGTGGCCATCGGTCCGGACCTCGGCGAGCGCTACCTCGACACCATCTACCAGGCCAGCTGGCTGCGGGATCTCTACGGCGACGACGTGCTCGACTCCCGCGAGATCGCCGCCGATTCCTGGGCGCCCTCCCCCACGCCACCGACACGGTGGGGCCGGGCGGTCGACCTCGAGAACGGCGAGCGCAGCAAAAACCAACGCCCTCAGCTCCAGGACCGTAAGACCTAGGCCCGTCTTCCGGGTCGGGTCGCCTCGCGATGGGGCGTCCGATCGGTACCGGTGGGCGGCACCGGGCTTCGCGGCCCGGGCCGCCCACACCGGGGCGGTACTTCGACGAACTCGGCGGCCAGGGGATCCGGTTGTCCGACCAGGGGCGGTATTGGAGGTACGGGAGCGAAATACTGATCACTGTTTTCGGTGACGTTGCCCACTATGCGGTGGGGACATCTAGGCAATTCCTGATTTGTCACCGAAAGTTGGGGACTGAAATCCCCACAGAAAGCAATCGCTCCCCATGCACCGTTCGTCCGACGTTCCCGTACAGCCCCACGCCGTCACCGTCGCCGAAGTGATCCCCGGTGATCTAATCGCCCTCTCCGAACAGGATGTGGCGGAGAACACCTGGTACGTGGTGATGCACACCCTGCCCGAGACTCCCCACACCATTCGCCTGACATTGCGACCGCCGCTCGGCGGAATTGATCACGACGAGGTATTCGAACGCGGTCATCAAGTGACCACGGCCTGCCACCGAATGAATGTCGGGGCAATTCCCGAGATCACCTCCACCGACCTCGGTCCTGTGGAATTCCGGGACGGCGACCGCATCACCTCACTGCGCGCCGTGGACCCCCGGGCCGTCGAGGAGTCGTACACCCGCAGGTGGGGTCACTGGCACCGGGACCTGGACCGCCGGACCGAGGCTCCCGTCCCCGACGAGGAACTGCGGAACCTGGCCGAACAAGTCGCTCAAAAGGGGCATGTCGTACGACATTACCCGCGCCCGCGGCGGGCCGCCGAGGTGTACGCACCCCGCCGGGTCGTCGTCACCGGGCTCGGTGCCGTGACGCCGCTCGGTGTCGGGGTCGAGGAGCTGTGGCGGGGCCTGGTCGAGGGCCGGTGCGGGATAAGCGAGTTGGAGGGCGAGGAGTTCGCCGAACTGCCCGTGCGGATCGCGGGCAGCGTGCCCGTGGACCCCGTCGGGCTGCTGCCCCGGCCGCAGGCACGGCGGATGAACCGGTCCGCCCAGTTCGCGGTGCTCGCCGCCCGGGAGGCCTGGCAGGACGCCGGGTTGGACCCGGCCGGCACCACGGAGAGCGGGCTGGCGCCCGAGCGGGTCGGCGTCTCGGTCGGGGCCATCCTCGGTGACGCCTCCGTGCTCGTCGGCGGCGACCGCAAGCTGCGGGACAAGGGCCCGCGCGCGGTCTCCCCGCTCACCACACCGATGACCGTGCCCTCGCAGGCCGCCTCCCAGGTGTCGCTGGCGCTGCACATCACCGGCGAGGCCCGCACCGTGACCAGCGCGTGCGCCTCCGGCACCGAGGCCATCGGACAGGCCATCGACCGCATCCGGTACGGCCGCGTGGACGTCGCCCTCGCCGGGGGCGCCGAAGCCGTCATCACCCCCGCGATCATGGCCTCGTTCGCCGCCATGCGCGCGCTCTCCACCCATGAGCTCGGATCCACCAGCCCCTCCCGGCCGTTCGCCAGCGACCGCGACGGCTTCGTGAACGGCGAGGGCGCGGGCTTCCTGCTCCTGGAGGCCGAGGAGCACGCCCGGGCACGCGGCGCGCGCATCTACTGCGAGGCCGCGGGCTGGGGACTGTCCGCCGACGCCCACCACATGGCCGCGCCCGACCCGTCCGGCAGCGGCGTGGCGCTGGCCCTGCGCCGGGCCGTCCACGACGCCGGTGCCCATGTCGTGGACGTCGTCCACGTCAACGCCCATGCCACCGCCACCGTCGACGGCGACCTCGCCGAGGCGAGCGCGCTGCGCGCCGTGCTCGGCGGGAGCGTGCCCGTGACCGCGCTGAAGGGCCACCTCGGCCATCTCCAGGGAGCCGCCGGCGGTGTGGAGGCCGTCGCCACGGTGCTCACCCTCCACCACGGCCTCATCCCGCCCACCATCGGCTGCGACGTCCAGGACGACGCGATCGACCTGGACGTGGTGACCAAGAGCCCCCGCCGGCTGCCCGCGCTCGGCGACCTCGCCCTGAGCAACTCGTTCGGGTTCGGCGGGCACAACGCGGTGCTCGCCCTGCGGCGTACGGGGTGAGCCGTACAGGGTGACTTGTACGAGGTGACGGGGCTCCGGGGCCCCTGGGTGCCCCGGGGGCCGTCAGGCCGAGGCGCGCCCCCGCGGGGTGGCCTTCTTCGCGGCCGTCTTCTTTCCCGTCGCCTTCTTGGCGGTCGTCTTCTTGGCCGCCGTCTTCTTCGCGGTGGACTTGGTGGCCGCCGTCTTGCCGGCCGCCCGGCCCGTCGACTTCGCCGTGGACTTCGCGGCCGTCTTCTTCGGCGCCGTCTTCTTCGCGGTCGACGTGGACTTCTTCCCGCCGACCTCCTTGGGCGCCGTACGGGCCGACCTGCGGGAGGGCAGCGGGGTGACCTCGGCGGATCCGCCGGTCCGCGCCCCGGTCTCCTCGCCCGTCTCCTCACCCCGGGACACCCTGGCCGCGCGCACGCTCTTCTCCAGGGCGGCCATCAGGTCGAGCACCTTGCCGCCGGCCCGCTCCCCGGCGGGGGGCGCGGCCGGGAGTTCGCCGGAGGCCTTGGCGGCGACGAGTTCCTCGACAGCCTCGCGGTAGTCGTCGTGCAGTTCGGTGAGCTCGACCTCACCGAGGGTGTCCATGAGGGCGTCGGCCAGGTCGAGTTCCTTGTCCCGTACGGTCACGGTCGCGTCCGGGGCGACCTCCTGGGTGGACCGGATCTCGTCCGGCCACAGCAGCCCGTGCATGGCGATCACGTCGTCCACCACACGCAGCATGCCGAGCCGCTCCCGGCCGCGCAGTGCGAACTTCGCGACGGCGACCTTCTGGCTGCGTTTGAGCGCCTCGCGCAGCAGGACGTACGGCTTGGTGGCGGGGACGCCGTTCGCGGCCAGGTAGTACGCCGTGTCCATCTGGAGCGGGTCGATCCGCTCGGCCGGCACGAAGGCCACGATCTCGATCGTCCTCGCGGTGGGGATCGGCAGCCCGGCCAGGTCCTCGTCCGTGATCGGGATCAGCGTGCCGTCCGCGTCCTCGTACGCCTTGCCGATCTCACCGGTGGTGACCTCGCGGTCCTCCAGTTCGCAGAACTTGCGGTACCGGATGCGGCCGCCGTCGTCCAGGTGGATCTGGCGGAAGGAGATCGAGTGGCTCTCCGTCGCGTTCACGACCTTGATCGGGATGCTGACCAGGCCGAAGGAGATGGCGCCGTTCCAGATGGATCGCACGTGCGGCACCTTCCTGGTGGTTCCTGCTGGCGCGGGATCTTGCTGACACGGGCTCGCGGGGTGCGGTTGAAAGCCAGGCTAGACGGGTGTGCGCGACCTCACATCCGCACGCGAGCGGCAGGGCGATCTGGGCGCCTTGATGGCTGTTTCATGCGACTCTCGTCGTATGACGCCGATCACGGAAGTGGAGGGACGGCGGCTCGCGCTCACCAATCTGGACAAGGTGCTGTACCCCGCGACGGGTTTCACCAAGGGTGAGGTCCTGCACTACTACGCGACGGTCGCGGAACCCCTTCTGGCGCACCTCCACGACCGGCCGGTCTCCTTCCTCCGCTACCCCGACGGGCCGGACGGACAGGTCTTCTTCACCAAGAACGTGCCGCCCGGCACCCCCGACTGGGTCCGGACCGCCGAGGTCCCCCGGACGGAGGGCCCCGCCCGGATGGTCCTGGTCCAGGACCTCCCCTCGCTGATGTGGGCGGCGAACCTCGTCACCGAGTTCCACACGCCGCAGTGGCAGGTGGACGCGCCCGGTCTGGCCGACCGGCTCGTGTTCGACCTCGACCCGGGGGCGCCGGCGACGGTCGTCGAGTGCTGCGAGGTCGCGTTGTGGCTGCGGGAGCGGCTGGCTGCGGACGGGATCGAGGCGTACGCGAAGACGTCCGGGTCGAAGGGGCTGCATCTGCTGGCGACGGTGGTGCGGATGCCGTCGTCGGATGTCAGCGCCTATGCGAAGGAGCTGGCCGTGGAGGCGGAGCGGGCGTTGCCGGCGCTCGTCACACACCGGATGACCAAGAGTCTGCGGCCCGGGAAGGTGTTCGTCGACCACAGTCAGAACGCCGCGCGGAAGACCACGGCCACGCCGTACACGTTGCGTGCGCGGTCCGCGCCCACCGTGTCCGCCCCCGTCACCTGGGACGAGGTCGTGTCCTGCGGCGACCCGTCCCGGCTCGTGTTCCACGCCGACGACATCGCTCCGCGCCTGCGCCGGCACGGCGACCTGCTCTCCCCCCTCCTCACCCCGTCCCCCTGACCGACCGGTCCCTCGCCCCCGCCGCCCCTACCCGTCCCCTCCCAGGGGCTCCGCCCCTTCGGCCCCGCCAGGGGGCGCTGCGCCCCCTGGACCCCCGCAGCGGGTCTTCAGGGGCGCGGGGAACTGCGCGACCAGCCCCCACCCACCCGCAGCCGAACGCATACCGGCAGACAGGGATCCGGGGCTACGGGGTCACGTTCGTAGCCATGTGTGGCGGTCGCGTGCCATCGCGTGGAGCGCCTCCACGTCCGCCGGCTTCAGAACACCCCCGAAGCCGGCCAACGAGGACAGGTCGGTGTCCTGGAGGATGCGGACCTCGCGGAGGGAGGCGAGAACATCGAGGTCGGCGGGGCCGGCCACGGCCAGGACGGCGTGGACCTCGGCGGTCAGCGCGTACGAGGCCCGGTCGGCGTCGGCACGAACCCGGCGCAGAAGCGGATACGGCTCCCGGCGGCCGACGGTGACCATGGGGTCGGCGACGAGAACCCGCTGTTTGCGGGCGTACAGGGAGCGCAGGGCGAAGATGCCGCCGGGGCCGATCAGCAAGTGGTGGACGCGGTCGCCGCCGGGGAGCGGGATGGAGTGGAGGGTGTGCCAGCCCGCGCCCTCCAGATGGTCCAGTGCCTCCCCGACCGCCTGCTCGGCGGCGAGCGCTCGGCGTCGCGGGTCGGGCCGCAGACGGCGCGCCGGTCCCGGGTCGCGGTCGAGGTCGATCATCAGCGCCTCGCCGGGCCGGTTCGGCGCGAGGTCGTCGTCCGGGTGGAGGGTCAGCCGGGCCAGTTCCGCGGGGGTCGGGACCGGTGGGGGCCCCACCGTCACGGGGCCCGTCAGGAACGGGCCGAGCGCGTCGAGCACATCCTCCCGCCGCTCCTCGCTGAGCAGATTGACGCGGGCTGCCTCACGGTCGTACCAGGCGACGTTCCTCCCGTCGGTCAGGCACACGTACAGGCGCTCCTGCCCGTGGCGCCAGGTCGGTATGACGCGCAGTCCGTTCATGCACCATCACCCCATTGACCATGGGAACAGGCGGGGTGCTCCAGGGGCAAGAACCCGGTTACCTTTGTGAGCAGTTGGGGGAGTTGTGGGAGGCGCTGTTGCGGACTCGCAGAAAACAACCCGATGTGCCGGCTCCGGACAGCCCGTGGAGCGAGATCGTGCCTGGCCTGTGGATGGGTGGGCACGCGTTCGCGGGGCGTACCGGCGAGCCGGAATTCGCGGTCGTGAGGGATGAGTTCGACCTGGTCCTGACGCTGCTGCGGCTGCCGGGGCACGGCCCCGACCCGGGCGTCGAGCACCATGTGTGGCCGATTCCGGACGGTCCCCTGGACGGGACACAGCTCGCGGGGGTGATCCGGCTCGCGCGGGCCGCGGACGACGCGCTGGAGGACGGGCGCCGGGTCCTGGTCCGCTGCTATCACGGCTACAACCGCTCGGGGCTCGTGATCGCGCACGCGCTGGTCCTCGCGGGACACAGCTCCGACGAGGCGATCCGGCTGATCCGGAGCCGCCGCTCGCCCTGGGCCCTGCACAACGAACTGTTCGTGGAGTACCTGCGCGCCGGTCTGCCCACGGCCCGCCTCCTGGAGGAGCTGGCGGAGTAGCCCCACTCTTGCGTCGCCCACACGTCCGGTACCCCACGGCCTCACACCCTCACCAACCCCACCGACCCCACCCGCGAACAAAAAGGACTTCCCTACGAATATGGTGTAGGCCGTCGGTTTCGTCGATTTCACGCCGACCTCGCGCACCGAGCCGTCCCCCTGGCCCCGGATCGAGGCCGGCCCGGACGCAGGAGAGCAGTGACCCCCATCCGGCCCAGCCGCCTCGTGCTCGCAGCCCTCGTCGCCCTGCTCGCGGCGGCCGTGGCGGGCTGTGGCGACTCCGGTACCCTGCGGGGCGCGGGGGCGACGCCCACCGCCGTCGGCCCGGCCCGGCTCTGGCCCGAGCTGCCGCCCGCGTCGACGGCCGCCCTCGACTACGGCGAGGCGGACACCGAGACGGTCACGGGCATCACGGCGCCGGGCGACGACATCCACAAGGTGGACCCGATCGCCGTGTTCCGTGCCGAGGTCGGCCGCCACCCGGACGAGTACAGCGCCGTCCACGCCCCGTACCGTGAGACGGCCCAGCAGCTCAAGTACTGCACCGGCAAGGACACGCTCGGCGGGAAGTGCCCGATCCTCCACGCGTACTACCGTGATCTCACGGGTGACCGGAAGGACGACCTGGTGCTCGGCATCCGCTTTCCGCAGAATCAGCTGGCGGTGCGCGTGTACACCTTCGAGCACCACAAGCTGGTCCAGATCATGGGCACCGCGGACAGCACGATCAGCGTCGAGGTCGCGGGCCGTGACGTGATCATCCGCTCGCCCTCGACCCTGCCGGGCTACGAGTACCGCACGGTGTGGACGTGGGACCCGCACCAGCACGCGATGCTGGCGACCCGGGACGAGATCCTCCGCGTGGGCACGCCCAGGCCCACCAGGCGCGGCACCGTCGCACCCGTCCCCTCGGCACCGCCCGCCCCGCCGGTCTCGCCCTCAGCCTCTCCCGCGGCCTCTGGGTCGGCCTCCCCCTCCGCCTCCCCCACACCGTCGGCCGCCGCGAGCGCCCCATGAGGCTGCCCCCGAGCCGCCTCCGGCCGCCCCGCCGTCTCCCCCACTGGGCCGCCACCCTCACCTGGAAGGCCGCCGCCTTCATCACGGTGATGTGCTGCGGTCTCGCCGCTCTGCTCGGCGTGCTCGTGCATGTCTCGGTGACCAACCAGACCGTCGGCGAGGCCCGCGGCCGGGCCCTGGACCGGCTGGCGGAGGTGACGGCGGACTACGAGGCGGGTGACCGGCTGCCGCCGGGCGCGGGGGTGGATCTCCCGGGGCTGCCGGCGCCGCTGCGCGAGCTGGCGACGGACGGGCACCGCGGCACGATGGTCGGGGACAACGACCCGCACCCCACCATGTGGGCGGCCGGACCCGCGAGCGGCGGCCGGGCGCTCGCCGTGCAGTTCGACTACTCGCAGGGCGCACACGCCATCGACGCCCTGGACCGGTCGATCGTGTGGTCCTCGGCGCTGGCGATCGGCGCGACGCTGCTGGTGGGGGTGTTCGCGGTGACGCGGGTGACCCGTCGGCTGCACGCGACGGCACAGGTGGCCCGGCGGATCAGCGCGGGCGACCTGGACGCGCGCGTCAACGATCCCCGTACGGCCGTGGACCGCCGTACGCGGTACCCGGCGGGCCCCCAGGACGAGGTGGCCGCGGTCGCCGGGGCCCTCGACACGATGGCGTCCTCGCTGCAGAGCAAGCTGATGAGCGAGCAGCGCTTCACCGCGGACGTGGCGCACGAGCTGCGCACCCCGCTGACCGGGCTGCACGCGGCGGCGGAGCTGCTGCCGCCGGGCCGGCCGACGGAGCTGGTCCGCGACCGGGTGGCCACGCTGCGGACGCTCACCGAGGACCTGCTGGAGATCTCCCGGCTGGACGCCGGGCGGGAGCTGCTGGAGCTGGACTCGGAGCCGCTGACCCCGCTGGCCGAGCGGGTGGTGCGGGCGTCGGGCACCGAGACCGAGGTGCGGGTCGTGCGTGACGCCCGGGTGGAGACCGACCGGCGCCGTCTGGAGCGGGTGCTCGGCAATCTGGTGGCCAACGCGCACAAGCATGGGGCGGGCCCGGTGGTGTTGACCGTCGACGGCCCGGTGGTGACGGTGCGGGACCACGGCGACGGCTACCCGGAGTACCTACTGGAGCACGGGCCGCAGCGGTTCCGTACGGAGGGCGGTTCGAAGGGACATGGGCTGGGGCTGACGATCGCGCTCGGCCAGGCGGAGGTGCTGGGCGCGCGGCTGGTCTTCGCCAACGCTCCCGAGGGCGGTGCGATCGCGACGTTGACGCTTCCTCAGGACGAGCGGGACGCGCCCGGACCGAGCGCCGGGGAAGGGCCGACCGGGGCACGCTGAGCGTCCTCGCGTCCCCGATGGCGCAGTGCGGCCTGCGCGTATCCCAGCCCGCTTCTAATGTGGCGATCAGTCAGATAAGTCACGTTTCCGGAGGAGCCCCCATGTCCCTGCGCCACACCCTTGCCCGCACCGGGATGGTGCTCGCCACCGGCACGCTCATCGCGGCCGCGGGCGCCGGACCCGCCCTCGCCGCCGGCAAGCCCGCCGCGATCGCGGGCACCGGACCCGGTATCGCCGACGACTTCGGGAGCTCCGTCCGCGACTGGGACAGCCGCGAGTGGGACTACCTCGACTGGGACAACGGCGACGACCCCTACTTCGACGACGACGGTCTGGGCGACGACCGCTTCGACGACCCGTTCGACGACGGACGGTTCGACGACGGGCGGTTCGACGACCACCGCCGCTTCGAGGGCCAGATCATCTCCCGCAACGGCCTCGCGCTGCACAACCGGCCCGACCGTCGCAGCCGGATCATCCGTATCGCGCCGTTCCGCGAGCGGGTCCACATCTTCTGCAAGACCAGGGGCGAGCGCGTCGGCGGCAACCCGATCTGGTACCTGATCACCGACGGCACCTGGTCCTGGGGCCCGGCGCAGCACATCGACAACATCGGCCCGTCCCCACGCTGGTGCTGACGCCGGGTCGCGTCCACCGGATCGGCCTGTTCGTCACCACCTAACAGGACATCAGGTTCACCGCTTGCTACGTTCCGGACATGATTCAGCCCGG
Organism: Streptomyces sp. NPDC058086; assembly: GCF_042885015.1. Classification (NCBI taxonomy): domain Bacteria; kingdom Bacillati; phylum Actinomycetota; class Actinomycetes; order Kitasatosporales; family Streptomycetaceae; genus Streptomyces; species Streptomyces sp. NPDC058086. The sequence goes on from NZ_JBHVST010000062.1 coordinate 18,927, forward strand.
AATGCCCGGAATTCCCGGTACGCGGGGAACGACCGTGGCAGCGGACCCGCCCACCCCCGCTGTCCGCCTGCCCCGGCGCCGTGGCATCGAGTTCACCCTGATCGTCATGGCCGTACTGCTGTCCGTGTTCGGCTACTGCGCGGTCGGATACGCACGGCACGACACCCTCCCGCCCGGCGCCGCGGTCTACGGCGCCGGGCTCGGCGTGCTCGCACTCCTCGCGCATCTCGCGGTACGGCTGCGGGCTCCGTACGCCGATCCGCTGCTGCTGCCCATCGCCGTCCTGCTCAACGGCCTGGGCCTGGTGCTGATCTACCGCCTGGACCTGGAGACCCCGGGCGACCGGGCCGCCCCCATCCAGCTCATCTGGTCGACGCTCGGCGTCGCGCTCTTCATCGCCGTCGTCCTCTTCCTGCGCGACCATCGCGTCCTGCAGCGCTACACCTACGTCTCGGTCGTCACGGCGCTGGGCCTGCTGGTCCTGCCCATCCTCTTCCCCGCCGTGAACGGCGCCCGGATCTGGATCCGGATCGCCGGGTTCTCCATCCAGCCGGGCGAGTTCGCGAAGATGCTGCTCGCTGTCTTCTTCGCCGGCTACCTCGCGGCCAACCGCAACGCGCTCGCCTACGCGGGCCGCCCCGTCTGGCGGTTCAAACGGCTCCAGCTCCCCACCGGCCGGGTCCTCGGCCCGATCGTCGCGATCTGGCTGCTGAGCGTGCTGGTCCTGGTCCTGGAGCGGGACCTCGGCACCTCGCTGCTGTTCTTCGGACTCTTCGTGATCATGCTGTACGTCGCCACCGGCCGCACCGGCTGGATCGCCGTGGGCCTGCTGCTCGCCTGTGTGGGCGCGATGGCCGTCGGCCGGCTGGAACCGCACGTCCACAGCCGGGTGCAGGACTGGCTGCATCCCTTCGCGACGATCGAGGCGGGCCAGGGGCCGAACCAGCTCGCCCAGTCCCTGTTCGCGTTCGCCGCGGGCGGGATGCTGGGCACCGGCCTCGGGCTCGGCCACTCCATCCTCATCGGATTCGCCGCCAAGTCGGACTTCATCCTGGCCACCGCGGGCGAGGAACTGGGCCTCTTCGGACTCTGCGCGATCTTCCTGCTCTACGGCCTCCTCGTGGAACGCGGCTACCGCGCCGGCCTCGCCCTGCGCGACCCCTTCGGACGGCTCCTCGCCATCGGCCTCGCCTCGATCGTGGCGCTCCAGGTCTTCGTGATCGCGGGCGGTGTGACCGGTCTGATCCCGCTGACGGGGATGGCGATGCCGTTCCTCGCCCAGGGCGGCTCCTCGGTCGTCACCAACTGGATCATCGTCGCGCTGCTGATCCACGTCAGTGACTCGGCACGCAGCCAGTACGACGGGACGGCGGCGCCATGACCAAGTACATCCGCCGGGCCGCCGCTCTCTGCGCCGTGCTGCTGGTGGCCCTCTTCGTCAACGCCACCCGCATCCAGGTCTTCCAGGCCGGGGCGTACGACGACAACCCGGCCAACCGCCGTCAGACGATCGCCCGTTACGGCCAGCCGCGCGGTGACATCCTCGTCGGCGGCCGGCCGGTCACCGGCTCCAGGGACAGCGGCCAGCAGCTCCGCTACGAACGGACCTACAAGGACGGCCCGTTGTACGCACCCGTGACCGGCTTCGCCTCGCAGGTGTACGGGACGACGTTCCTGGAGAACTCCGAGGACGGCATCCTCTCCGGCAGCGACCCGCTGCTCTCGCCGTTCCCCCTGTGGAACGACGCCACCCGCGCCCAGAACCCCGCCGGCAAGGTGGTCACGACGATCGACCCCGCCGCACAGCGCGCGGCGTACCGGGGTCTCGGTTCCCGGCGCGGGGCGGTGGCCGCCGTCGAGCCGTCCACCGGCAGGATCCTCGCGCTGGTCTCCACCCCGTCGTACGACCCCGGGGAGCTGTCCGGGACGGGCACGGCGGTCAAGCACGCCTGGGAGCGGCTGAACGGGGCGGCGGACAAGCCGATGCTCAACCGGGCGATCCGGCAGACCTATCCGCCCGGGTCGACGTTCAAGGTGGTGACGGCCGCTGCGGCCCTCGACGCGGGGGTGGTGACGGACCTCGACACGTCGACCACCTCCCCGGACCCGTACCGGCTGCCCGGCACCACGACCCGGCTGACGAACGAGCTCGAGGGCTGCGAGGACGCCTCGCTGCGGTACGCCTTCGAGTGGTCCTGCAACACGGTCTTCGCCAAGCTGGGCGTGGACGTGGGGCTGAGCGACATGACCCGCACGGCGGGGGACTTCGGTTTCAACGACCGTCTGCGGATCCCCTTCTCCGTCGCCCCCAGCAACTTCGACACGACACTCGACAAGGCGCAGCTCGCGCTCTCCTCCATCGGTCAGTTCAACACCCGGGCCACTCCCCTCCAGATGGCGATGATCTCGGCGGCCGTCGCGGGCGGCGGGTCCGTCAAAACGCCCTATCTGGTGGAGAAGACGACCACCCGGAGCGACAGCACGGTGTCGACGACCGGTCCCCGCACGCTCCACCAGGCGATGAACCCGGCGACGGCCATGCGGATGCGCGAGCTGATGACGGACGTGGTGACGGAGGGCACCGGCGCCAACGCCGCGATTCCCGGTGCGACGGTCGGCGGCAAGACCGGGACCGCCCAGCACGGCATCGACAACCTGGGGATGCCGTACGCCTGGTTCATCTCCTGGGCCCAGGCGGACGGCGCGATGGAGCCCGCGGTGGCGGTCGCGGTCGTCGTCGAGGACGCGGCGGCCGACCGCGGGGACATCAGCGGGGGCGGGGACGCGGCGCCGATCGCGAAGGCGGTGATGGAGGCGGTACTCGGGTTCTGACACGGGAGCCGGGGCGCCTGTCGGGAAGGAGCCGTCGGGAATGAGCGGCCCCGCCTGAACGGCCGTACCGATACGGGCGTATTTATGGGGAGGGGAACCCACCCACGAGATTCCAGCCCGTGCCCTGCCGGAGGTACCTCGCCCGTGAGCATCACCAAAGCGGCCCCGCCCGGGGCCGACCACCGCGACGCGGACGCACCGGACGGTCCACAAAACCAGGCGGCCGCACCGGGCGGCCCGAGGGAACAGGCGGGCGCTTCCCAGGGCTGGCAGTTCAACTCGCCGCTCGTCCTGGTCATGCTGCTGCTCGTCCTGGTGGTGGCGCAGGGGCCGATCCGCCGGGCGCTGTCGGCGCCGGTGATGCAGAGCTGGATGACCGTGTTCGTCGCGGTGGTCTGCCAGGCGCTGCCCTTCCTCGTCCTCGGTGTGCTGCTGTCGGCGGCCATCGCGGTGTTCGTGCCGCCGGCGTTCTTCGCCCGGGCGCTGCCGAAGCGGCCCGCGCTGGCCGTGCCGGTCGCCGGGATGGCCGGCGCGGTGCTGCCCGGCTGCGAGTGCGCGTCGGTGCCGGTGGCGGGGGCGCTGGTACGGCGGGGTGTCACGCCCGCGGCGGCGCTGGCGTTCCTGCTGTCGGCGCCCGCGATCAACCCGATCGTGCTGACGGCCACCGCCGTCGCGTTCCCCCGCAACCCCGAGATGGTCGTCGCCCGGTTCGTGGCGAGTCTGCTCGTGGCCTGCGTGATGGGGTGGCTGTGGCAGCGGCTGGGGCGGGCGGACTGGATGCGTCCGCCGGCCCGGCCCTCGCACGAGGGGCTCGACAAGGGTGCCGCGTTCTGGGATTCCGTACGGCACGACGTGATGCACGCCGGCGGGTTCCTCGTCATCGGGGCGATGGCGGCGGCCACGCTGAAGGCCGTCGTGCCGGCGACCTGGCTGCACGCCGCGGCCGCCAACCCGGTGGTGGCGATCCTCGCCCTCGCGGTCCTCGCCGTGCTGCTCTCCATCTGCTCCGAGGCCGACGCGTTCGTCGTCTCCTCGCTGACCCAGTTCTCGCTGACCGCGCGGCTGGCCTTCCTCGTGGTGGGACCGATGATCGACCTGAAACTCTTCGCCATGCAGGCGGGCACGTTCGGCCGCGGGTTCGCCCTGCGGTTCGCGCCCGCCACCTTCGCCCTGGCCATCGTCGGCTCGGTCCTCGTCGGGACGGTGCTGCTGTGAACCGGCAGGCACAGGCGGCGGTCCTGTTCCTCGTCGGCGCGGCGGTCCTGCATGCCGGGCTCACCGACCTCTACCTGCGATACGTCAAGGCGGGGTTGCGGCCGTTGCTGCTGGCGGCCGGGGTCGTGCTGATCGTGGCGGCGGTGGCGACGGTCTGGTACGAGCGGCGGGGTGGGAGCGGGAGTGAAGGCGGCGGCGGGCACGGGCACGTCCACCGCGAACCCCGTGTCGCCTGGCTCCTCGTCCTCCCCCTCCTCGCCCTGATCCTGGTCTCCCCGCCCGCGCTGGGCTCCTACAGCGCCATGCACGCCGGTACGGCCCTGCAGGCGCCCCTCGCCTACCCGTCCCTTCCGGCCACCGACCCGCTCCCGCTCGGCGTCGTCGACTACGCGGGCCGCGCCGCCTACGACCACGGCCGCACCCTGGCCCACCGGCGGGTCGAAGTCACCGGCTTTGTCGCCCTCGCCGAGGACGGCACCCCGTACCTGGTCCGGATGGCCCTCAACTGCTGTGCCGCCGACGCCCAGCCGGTCAAGATCGGCCTGACCGGCCACATCCCGCCCGTCCTCCAGCCCGACACCTGGCTCCAGGTCACCGGTACCTACACCGCCAAGCAGACCAAGGACCCCGTCAACGACGGCCGCATCCCGTTCCTCGACGTCACCACGGCCAAGCCGGTCCCGACCCCGCACGACCCGTACGACGAGAGCTGGAACAACTGAGGGCGACAGGACCTAGGAGGCGCCGGGTACCGCCTCGCGGCGGCTCAGCCAGTCCTCGGGCACGTGCTTCACTCCCGTACGGGCGCCCACGATGCCGCCCGTGATGGCGCAGGTCGTGTCGACGTCGCCGAAGCCCTCCGCCGTGGTCCACAGGGCCGAGGTCAGGTCGTCGGGGTGGCGGGCGGCGCACCAGACGGCGAAGGAGACGGTGTCGTCTGCGCGAACGTGTTGGCCGTTGCCGAGGATGTCCGCGGCCTTCCAGGGCTCGGTGGTGAAGGGAAGGCTCGCGGCACGCCGCAGCCCCTCGCGGACGGCGCTGTCGGGCGTGGCCTCGACGACCGCGCCGATATTCAGGTCCCACCGAGTCGACAACGCCGCCGCGACGGCCACCGCCACCGCGCCCGCGATGCCCTCCGGGTGGGCGTGGGTCACCTCCGCCGACAGCGTCGCCTGTGCGATCACCAGGCGCAGATCACGCCGGAACCAGGCGCCCAGCGGAGCCACCCGCATGGCCGCGCCGTTGCCGAGGCTGCCCTCGCCGTCGAAGAGTCCGCGTGCCAGTTCCGCCCAGCGGTCCGGCTCCTGGAGAAGGCGCGGGAGAAGTTGGTGCATGCCGTAGCCATAGCCCCGGGCCGGGTCGGCGTCGTAGCCGAGGGCGAAGGCCTGGGCCAGTTCCGGTTGCCGGATCTCTCCGTGTTCGTCGAGGACACGGACGATTCCGAGCGCCATCGCCGTGTCATCCGTCCAGTGCCACTCCGGTTCCTCGGGGGTGCGCCGGGCGCGGATCTCCTCGTACGCCTGGGGGCGGTCCCGGAAGAGGGGGAACCAGCGTTCGCCGAAGGCGTCACCCAGGGCCAGACCCTCCAGGCTGCGGCGGGCCAGGGCGCGTGGTGTGAAATGGGGGTTCGGGGCGGATGTCATGATGTGAGCATGCCGGTCCGAGTGGGCCGGCGCACGCGTGTTGGGGCAGGCCGTTTCTGGCGGTTCGTCCTACGAGTCCCCACCCTTCTCGATCATCTCCTCCACCTCCGCCACCCGTTCCCTCTCCTCCGTCGCGAACCGCTCCGCGTCCATCCGCTCGGCCACCTCCTCGTCCTGGGCCATCAGCAGATCGAGGTTGGAGTCGCCCATCTCGAAGACGCCCATGTCGACGTACGCCCGCTGGAGGCGTTCGCCCCACAGGCCGATGTCCTTGACGCACGGGACGATGCGGCTGAAGAGCAACTGGCGGAAGAGGCGCAGGAATTCGGACTGTTCGCTGTATTCCTCCGCCTCGGCCTTCGGGATGCCGAAGTTCTCCAGGACCTCGACGCCGCGCAGCCGGTCCCGCATCAAGTAGCAGCCCTCGATGACGAATTCCTCGCGTTCGCGGAGTTCGGCGTCGGAGAGTTGCGTGTAGTAGTCGCGCAGCGCCATCCGACCGAAGGCGACATGGCGGGCCTCGTCCTGCATCACGTACGCGAGGATCTGCTTGGGGAGGGGCTTGTCGGTGGTGTCCCTGATCATGCCGAAGGCCGCCAGGGCCAGGCCCTCTATGAGGACCTGCATCCCGAGGTACGGCATGTCCCAGCGGGAGTCCCGGAGGGTGTCGCCGAGGAGGGACTGCAGGTTGTCGTTGATCGGGTAGAGCATCCCGATCTTCTCCTGCAGGAAGCGGGCGTAGATCTCGGCGTGACGGGCCTCGTCCATCGTCTGCGTGGCCGAGTAGAACTTGGCGTCGAGGTCGGGGACCGACTCGACGATGCGCGCCGCACAGACCATGGCCCCCTGCTCACCGTGCAGGAACTGGCTGAACTGCCAGGACGCGTAGTGCTTGCGCAGCTCGCCCTTGTCCCGGTCGGTCATCTTCGCCCAGTACGGGGTCCCGTAGAGGGTCAGCGACTCGTCGGGGGTACCGAGAGCGTCGTGGGGGTCGACCTCCAGGTCCCAGTCGATTCTCTTCTGGCCGTCCCACTGTTTGTCCTTGCCCTTCTGGTACAGGGCGAGGAGACGGTCGCGGCCGTCGTCGTACTCCCAGCTGAAGCGTGCCGCCCCTGAGGCCGGTACCTGCCAGAGGGGGTCTCCCGGGTCCTTGGCGTACAGCTCGTGCGTCGGCATACATCGCAGGCTCACACGAGGTAGACGTGTCGTCAACAAGTCGCGCGCAAGGGATTGACGAGCTTGCTGACAAGCAGTCTCATAAGTCGTGACCGTCGGTAACTCCTGGAGTAATCCCGTACGACGAGGTGGGAACAGCCATGACGACCGTGACAGAAGTGGATGTGCTGCGCGATGCGCTCGGTCTGCTCAAGGACCGGGAGCAGGTCGCCGAGCGGCTGCTCGACTCCTCCGCCAAGCACTCCTTCGACCCGGACAAGGAGCTGGACTGGGACGCGCCCTTCGAGGAGGGCAAGTGGTTCTGGCCGCCGGAGCTGGTGTCGCTGTACGACACCCCGTTGTGGAAGCGGATGGGCGAGGAGCAGCGGGTTCTGCTCTCACAGCACGAGGCCGCCGCGCTGGCTTCGCTGGGGATCTGGTTCGAGATCATTCTGATGCAGTTGCTGGTGCGGCACATTTACGACAAGGCGGCGACGAGCGCCCATGTGCGTTATGCGCTGACCGAGATCGAGGACGAGTGCCGGCACTCGAAGATGTTCGCCCGGCTGATCTCGCACGGAGGAACGCCGTACTACCCGGTGAGCCGGACGCATATGAACCTGGGGCGGGTCTTCAAGACCATCTCGACCACGCCCGGGTCCTTCACGGCGACCCTGCTCGGCGAGGAGATCCTCGACTGGATGCAGCGGCTGACCTTTCCGGACGAGCGGGTGCAGAGCCTGATACGGGGGGTCACGCGCATCCACGTGGTGGAGGAGGCGCGGCACGTGCGGTACGCGCGGGAGGAGCTGCGGCGGCAGATGGTGACGGCGCCGCGGTGGTCGCAGGAGTTCACGCGGGTGACGTCGGGGGAGTTCGCCCGGGTCTTCTCCGTCGCCTTCGTCAATCCCGAGGTCTACACGAACGTCGGCCTCGACCAGCGGGAGGCCGTGGCGCAGGTGCGGGCGAGCGGGCACCGGCGGGAGGTCATGCAGACCGGGGCCAAGCGGCTGACCGACTTCCTGGACGACATCGGGGTGCTGCGGGGGGTCGGGCGGCGGCTGTGGAAGGCGTCGGGGTTGCTGGCCTGAGGGCGGGGCGCCTGATGGCCGTGGTGGGTCGGGGCCGTGGCGGTGCGTCGAGCCCGTCGCCGCCGGATCAGACGTGGGCCGGGCAAGGGAGCCGCTGCTCGATCCGAACGTAAGCGACGGGCTTGCGACGCACCGCCACGGCCCCTTCCGTGCATGCGCGGCCGCGGCTGGGAAGGGGCTCGTGTCCTGGCCGTTACGCTGCCGATATGACCTCGCAGGCTCCCACCCCCGCATACCGCCGGCTGAGTGTCGAGGAGCGGCGCTCGCAGCTCCTCGAAGCGGCGCTGTCCCTCTTCGCGCACCGGGCGCCCGAGGAGGTCTCGCTCGATGACGTGGCGGAGGCGGCGGGCGTGTCGCGGCCTCTTGTGTACCGGTACTTCCCGGGCGGCAAGCAGCAGCTGTACGAGGCTGCCCTGCGGTCCGCCGCGGAGGATCTGGAGCACTGTTTCGCGGAGCCCCCCGAGGGGCCGCTGAGCGAGCGGCTTGCCCGGGCACTGGATCGGTACCTGGCGTTCGTGGACCAGCACGACGCCGGGTTCACCGCGTTGCTTCAGGGTGGCAGCGTCGTCGAGACCTCCAGGACGACGGCCATAGTGGACGGCGTGCGGCGTGCGGCGGCAGAGCACATTCTGGATCATCTGGGCGTGAAGGATCCGGGGCGACGGCTGCGGATGACCGTGCGAATGTGGATCACGGCGGTGGAGGGTGCCTCGCTGAGCTGGCTGGACGGGGGCAAGGAGCCGCCGTTGGACGAGCTGCGGGACTGGCTCGTGGAGCAGTTCGTGGCGATGCTCGTGGTCAGTGCCGGACGTGATCCGCAGACCGCCGCAGTGGTGCGGGCCGCGCTCGTCCTGGAGGAGCGGGAAGGGGCCCTGGGCGGGCTGGCCCGAGCGGTTCTTCCGGTGATCGGTGATGCCGCTCGGCTGCTGTGACGGGTGCGTTTGTGACACTGGTGCCGTGAAGAGCGAAGACACCCCCTTCGAGGGCGGCCCGCTGGACGGGCGTGTACTGCCCGTCCTGCTCGGTCTGACCGGACACCCGCCGAAGGTGTACCGGGTTCCGGTTCCGGATGCCGACGGCGGCCCGCCGACCGTGCTCGTCTACCGACGGGTCCAGGCGCGGGTGAGCAAGCGACTGGGGCTGCATCAGGCGTGGAAGTACGAGTACGACCCCTCCGGCGACCCGAGAAGCGGGCCCAAGTGGCCCTGGTCCAAGCCCGGCGGCAAGAGTGCGGGAGCCACGCCGGAGTCCCACGCCGACGAGTGAGGTTCTTGGGCCGAACCGGTCAGGCGAGCGCGCGCTCGGAATGCACCGACCCGATCCTTCCGATACGAGGTGGAGGCACCACCCCGGCACCGGAGGTGATGACGTGTCAGGAAGTCTTCTGCGTCTGGCTTGTACGGCCGCGATGGCGACGGGGGCGTTGTTTGTGGCCGCGCCCGCGATGGCCGTACCGGATCCCGGGACCCAAGGGCGGCCCGTGGCTCAATTGCTGACGGATCTTCAGCGGCTGTACCGGGACGCCGCGCGCGCCAGCGAGACGTACAACGCCACGGCGGAACAGCTGAAGAAGCAGAAGACCGAGGTCGCCCGGCTCGACGGGGGCCTCACCAAGGCCCGCCTCTCGCTGCTCGACAGCCGCGATGCGGCGGGGCGGCTCGCCCGGCAGCAGTACCAGAACAGCAGCGAGATCTCGTCGTACGTACGGCTGCTGCTCGCCCGTGATCCGCAGCACGCGTTGGACGAGGGTCATGTGATCGGCCAGCTGGCGCGGCAGCGGGTCGAGACCGAGGACCGGCTGATGCGCACGGAGAAGAGGGCCGATGAGCTGGCGCGGGAGGCGCGGAGGGCACTCGACGGTCAACTCGGCCTCGCCGAGCGGCAGAAGAGGGAGCGCGACGAGGTACGGGGGCGACTGAGGGGCGCCGAGGAACTGCTCGCCTCGCTCAGCACCGATCAGCTTGCCGAGATGGCCCGGCTGGAGAAGTCGGGCGTGAGCACGGCACAGCGGGAGCTCGTGACCTCGGGAGCTCTCAGCAGTGCGCGGCCGCCGTCGCGGGAGGGCGAGGAGGCGGTGCGGTACGCCGTGGATCAGCTCGGAAAACCGTACGAGTGGGGGGCCGTGGGGCCGATGTCGTACGACTGCTCGGGGCTCACTTCGCAAGCCTGGGATCACGCCGGACGGCCCATCCCCCGCACCAGCCAGGAACAGTGGGCCCAGCTGCCCCGCATTCCGCTGAGCAAGCTGCGCCCCGGGGACCTGGTCATCTACTTCCCCAAGGCCACGCATGTCGCCCTGTATGTGGGGGACGGGCTGGTCGTGCAGGCCCCGAGGCCGGGGACGAAGATCAAGGTCTCCCCGCTTGCCACCAACCCGCTGTTGGGCGCGGTCCGCCCGGACCCGGACGGCAAACCCCTTCGCCGCTACACACCCCCGAGCATTCGGGAGGGGTCCAAGGTGAGCGCCCCGTCAAGGGCGCGGGGAACCGCGCGACCGGCCGCGGACTCCCCGCACCCGAAGTGACAGGTTCAGGCCCCGGCCACGGAGGCCAGGTACGCCTCCGTCTTCTCGGGCTCATAGAAGAAGTTCTCGAAGTCCGCCGGGTCGTTGAACCCGTTGGCGAAACGATGCGCCACCGCCGGAATCTGTCCCCCGGCCCCGATCAGGTTGAGCACGTGCTCCGGCGGCACGCCCAGCATGGCGTTCGTCCACTTCGTCACGTGCTGGGCCGTGTCCCAGTACCGGTCGAACGCGGACCGCATCCACGCCTCGTCGAACTCCTTGTCCTCGTGCTCGAGGATCGCGCCGAGGTACGCCGCCGCGCACTTGGAGGCGGAGTTGGAGCCCTGGCCGGTGATCGGGTCGTTGGCGACGACCACGTCGGCGACGCCCAGGACCAGGCCGCCGCCGGGGAGGCGGCCGATCGGGTTGCGGACGGTGGGGGCGTAGCGTCCGGACAGTGTTCCGTTGGCGTCGGTGAGTTCGACCTTGGTGGCCCGGGCGTACTCCCACGGCACGAACTTCTCCATGAGTTCCAGGGTCAGGGAGAGGTGTTCGGCGGGGTCCTTGATGCCGTTGAAGGCGTCGACCGGGCCACCGGGTATGCCCTCCCAGAAGAGGATGTCCGCACGGCCGGAGGTGGTGAGGGTCGGCATGACGAAGAGCTCGCCGACGCCGGGGACCAGGTTGCAGCGGACCGCGTCGTAGTCGGGGTGCTCGGGGCGCGGGCCCAGACCGTGGACGTAGGCGACGGCGAGGGCGCGCTGCGGCTGCGCGTAGGGGGAACGGGCGGTGTCCCGGCCGAACATGGAGACCAGCTCGCCCTTGCCCGCCGACACCAGGACCAGGTCGTACGTACGGGAGAAGTAGTCCAGGTCGGAGACCGCCGCGCCATGGATGACCAGTTGGCCGCCGCGCTGGGCGAAGGTCTCCATCCAGCCGGCCATCTTCACCCGCTGGTCGACCGACTGCGCGTAGCCGTCGAGCCTGCCCACCCAGTCGATCGCCCGCTGGGTCGGACCGGGGTCGTGCGAGCCGGGGGCGGCGACCGAGACGCCGAGTCCTTCGATCTTCGGGGCCTGGGACTCCCAGAAGTTCAGCTGGAGATCGCGCTCGTGCTGGAGTGCCGTGTGGAACATGCACTGCGTCGACATGACGCGGCCGGTGCGGATCTCGTCCGCCGTCCGGTTCGACATCAGGGTGACCTCGTACCCGTGCGACTGGAGGCCGAGGGCAAGCTGGAGTCCGGACTGACCGGCTCCGACGACGAGTATCTTCCGCATGCGCGTCCTAACTCCGTGTACGTCTTATTCGGGGCTCGCGTCGAGCGCGTGCCCCACCAGCGCGAGCAGGGTCTCGACGACCGAGATCCGGCGCCTGGCGTCCATGATCATGACAGGTATGTGTGAAGGCACCGTGAGGGCCTCGCGCACGTCGTCGGCGTCGAAGTTCTCGCTGCCGTCGAAGTGGTTGACCGCGACGACGTACGGCAGTCCGCAGCTCTCGAAGTAGTCGAGCGCCGGGAAGCAGTCCTTGAGGCGGCGGGTGTCGGCGAGGACCACGGCGCCTATCGCGCCGCGCACCAGGTCGTCCCACATGAACCAGAACCGCTGCTGGCCCGGCGTCCCGAAGAGGTACAGGACCAGGTCGTCGGCGAGTGTGATGCGGCCGAAGTCCATGGCCACGGTCGTGGTCACTTTGTCCGGGGTGCCGGTGAGGTCGTCCGTCTCCTCGCTGGCCTGGGTCATCAGCGCCTCCGTCTGGAGGGGCGTGATCTCGGAGACCGCGGTCACCAGCGTGGTCTTGCCCACGCCGAAACCACCCGCCACCACGATCTTCGTCGCGATCGGGGCGCGGGTGCGGTCGGTCTGCCAGGCCTGGAGGTTCTCGTCGGACTCGGACAGCGGCACTGGGGCCAGAGGCATCGGAGCCGAGGCGGGGGAGGCCGTTCTCGGCGCACCCTCAGAGACGACGGAGTCCATTCAGCACCCTTTCCAGCAGAGCGCGGTCCGGCTGTCCCGGGCCGTGACCTGTTCCGTACACACGGATCTTTCCCTGGTCCGCCAGGTCGCTCAGGAGGACGCGGACCACGCCCAGCGGCATCCTGAGCAGGGCGGCGATCTCGGCCACCGTACGCATCCGGCGGCAGAGTTCGACGATGGCCTGCATCTCGGGCATCACCCGGGTCGCGAGGGAGCCGTTGGTCAGCTCCTTGCGCTCCTCGGGGGCCTCGAGCGCCGCCACGAACGTCTCGACCAGCAGCACGTGCCCGAAGCGGGTACGGCCGCCGGTGAGCGAGTACGGGCGCACGCGGGCCGGTTTGCGGTCCCCGCCACGTATGGGGAGCTTGGGCGCGGAGGAAGAACTCACTGGGCACTCCCCGTCGGCTTGGCTTCGAGTGACTGGCGTAGCTCGCTGCGGAGTTCGGGCGTCAGGACGTGTCCGGCGCGGCCGACGAAGAGCGCCATGTGGTACGCCACCACGCTCATGTCGCAGTCCGGGGCGCCGTGCACCCCGAGCAGCGAGCCGTCGCTGATCGACATGACGAAGAGGCTGCCCTCGTCCATCGCGACCATCGTCTGTTTCACCCCGCCCGCGTCCATCAGCTTGGCGGCGCCGATGGTGAGGCTGCCGATGCCGGAGACGATGGTGGCGAGGTCGGCGGAGGATCCCTTGGGGCCGGTGGGGCGCGCCTCCGCCCCGGTGCGGGCCTCCGCGTTCCTCCCGGGGTCGGAGGACAGCAGCAGCAGACCGTCGGAGGAGACGACCGCGACCGACTGGAGGCCTGGCACCTCCTCGACGAGGTTCGTCAGCAGCCAGTGCAGATTGCGGGCTTCACTGCTCAGGCCGAAGGTACTGGGCGCGGTCAACTGCTTGCCTCCTCGACTGTGCCCCCCGATGCGTCTACTGCGTCCTGCTGTCGCACCGCGTCCTGCGCTTGGTCCGGCGCGGTGTTTTGTGCGGGGTGGTGCGGGGTGGGCGTCTGGGCCGTCTGTTCGGCGATCTCGGCCTCCACGTCGCGGCGGCCCTCCGTCGCGCCCCGGTGGAAGCCGCCGAGCCTGCGCCGCAGCGCCTCGGCGTCCACACCCCCTACGCGCGGCCGGGGAACCGGTGCGGGCGCCGAGATCTTCGGCGTCCGCTTGGGCAGTCCCTTGTCGGTGACCCGCTCCGGCTCCTCGTCCGACACCCGTTCGTGGGAGTCGGGGCCGATGGCGTAGGGGTCGGGAGTGCCGGCGTAGGGGTCGGTGATGGCCTGCGCGGGGAGGGCGACGTCCGGGGCGGGGGCCGGCCCGGACACTGCGGGCTCGTCCGCCAGGGCCACCGGCTCGTCCGGCGGAACCAGCGGTGCCAGCGGTGCCAGCAGCTCCATGGTGGTCTCGGAGAGCGTCGGCTCGGGGGCGTATGCCGCCTCCTGCGCGGCGGCGTCCGCCCGTACGGCCTCCTGCGCGGCGGCGATCAGCGGGTCCTCGTCACCGGCGGGAGCGGTGGGAACGGCGGGGCTCGCATGGCCCCGTGCCGTGAGGGCCGAACGGCCGCGCAGCACGTTCGAGTTGGCCTCCGCGTCGGCGCCCGGGAGGACGACCGAGGGGGCGGCACCGGCGACCGGGGAGGCCGAGGGGACCGTGACGGCGGGGGCGGTCGCGAACAGGGTCTTGGGGAGGACGACCACGGCTGCGGTACCGCCCTGCTTCTGCTCCCGCAGCTGTACGCGGACGCCGTGCCGGTGGGCGAGGCGGGCCACCACGTACAGGCCGAGCCCGAGTCCCTCGCCGCTCTCCTGGTCGTAGGCGTCCTCCGGGTCGAACTCGGAGAGGCGGGCGTTGAGCTGGGCCATCCGGTCGGCGGCCATGCCGATGCCCTCGTCCTGCACGGAGAGCATCACCTCGCCGTTCTCCAGCAGCCAGCCGGAGACCTCGACGGGCAGGTCCGGCGGCGAGAACGAGGAGGCGTTCTCCAGGAGTTCGGCCACCAGGTGCGAGAGGTCGTCCGCGGCGAACCCGGCGAGATGCGCGTGCGGCGGCAACACGGCGATACGGACGCGCTCGTACCGCTCGATCTCACTGACCGCGGCCCGTACGACGTCGACCAGCGGGACGGGGCCCGCGTGGTGCTGGACGTGCTCGTGGCCGGCGAGGACGAGCAGGTTCTCGCTGTGGCGCCGCATGACGGTCGCGAAGTGGTCCAGCTTGAAGAGCGTGCCGAGGCGGTCCGGGTCCTGCTCGCGCTCCTCCAGGCCCTCGATGACCCCGAGCTGTCGCTCGACCAGGCCCAGGGTGCGCAGCGCGAGGTTGACGAAGGTGCCGTGGATGGTGCCGCGCACCTGCTCCAGGTGGGCCGCCGCGTCGGCGAGTTCCGCGCGCAGCCTGTCGCGCTCGTCGGCCATCAGCTGGCGCTGCCCGATGAGGTGCTTGCGGTCCGCTTCGAGGGTGGTCAGCCGCTCATGGAGCGCGGCGGCGTGCGCGTGCAGCGCGTTGACGGAGCGGACCACCTGGGCGAACTCGTCGTTGCGGCCGGTGAACTTCACCGGCTCCTGCGCTCCCGGGTCCGCGGCCAGGCGGGCCGAGCCCAGGCGCAGCACGGCCAGCGGACGGGTGAGCGTACGGGCCATGGCCATCGAGACGCCGACCGCGACCAGCAGCAGGGTGCCGATGAGGGCGATCCGGACCTCCAGCGCGGTGACGTCGTCGTCCCGCAGCCGCTCCAGGTCCTTGGTGCGGTGGTCGTTGAGCGAGGCCTCACTGCCGCGCATCAGCTCGACGCGGGCGGAGAGCGCCGCGTCCACCTTGTTCGTACTGGAGTCGAGCTCGGAGTCGGAGAGCGTCGGCTGGTCGGTGAGGTCGGTGAGGTACTTGTCCGCGGTCGTGACGTCGGGTCCGGTGACCGTGGAGTCGTACGAGGCCTTGGCGTCCTTGGGGGCCGTCTCGCGGAAGTCCGCGAGGGCCGCGTCCGAGCGGAGCCGGGCCTGCTGAGCGGCGGCGCTGAGCGCGTCGCGCTGCTTGGTGTCGGCCGAGGACGAGCTGCTGGTGGTGGACGCCAGGCCGGTGACGGGGTTGATGACCGTCTGGGTGGTGCGCGGGATGTTGAGGGCCGCGAGGAGCAGTCCGCGGGCGGCGGCGGACTGCTGGACCGCGGAGTCCAGCTCGGCGAGGGCGTGCGCGCCGGAGCCCGCGCGGGGCGGCAGCTGCTCGGCCAGGTCCTCGGCGAGGGCGTGGAGTTCGGTGATGACGTCGGAGTACGCCTCGTGCGCTTCGAGAGCGGTGCTCTTGCCGGTGAGCGCCGCTCTGCGGGCGGTGCCGATGCCGTCCAGGTCCTTCAGGAGGACGGCGGGCGCGTCCTCGTCCGCCCGCACCTCGTCGACCTGCCGGTCGACCCGGGCGCTGCGCTGCTCGGAGGGCGCCTTGGACTTCGGCCGGCCCGCGGCGATGTACGAGGTGACCTCGTCGCGCTCGTCGGCCAGCGAGTGGGCGAGCGTCAGCGCCTGCTGGGTCCGCCCGGCGAGCGTCACCAGGTTCTGGGAGTCGTTCAGCTGCTCGGAGGCCGCGAGGACCGTGGGGGCTCCGGCACCTGCGATGGCGGCCGCGACGACCGCCACGGCGACGATCAGCCGATTGCGCACGTGAGCGGAGCGGCCCTTGCCCGCGGGGGTGTGCCCCGCGGCACCCCGCGTGCGTTCCGCACCCCCGTCGGAGGCCGACTGCTTGCCTGTGCGCCGAGGCCGCATTTTCTGCACCGGTGCTCGCATTCCTGACTCGTGTACCCAAGGGCCCGGGTGACGTTCCGTCAACTGGGCGTCCGCCCTCCCCAAGCTCTCGACTTCGCTCGAGCAGGGGGTGTCCCATCGGCTCCCGACCCTCCCAGTGCCGGTGGGCAGTGGTCCCGCATCGTCCGGCCCGCCACCCGAAGGAGTGAACCCCGGACGGGAGTTGGCGGGCAAGTTCCTCTGGCGCGTGCGACCCCCCTGTGCGGCGGGCCGGTTGGACGTCTGCGGCGCGCTTTGGCAGTATTCGCCGCCACGCCTTGCCGGAGTCGATCATTCCATGCCAAACCCGGCGGCTGAGCTGCTGGTCCGCACCGGTCCCGCGACCGTTGCCAGCCTTTCGTGGACCTTGTGAAGGGCTCGTGCAGACTGGCTGGATGCGCATCGAACTCGTCTCCGAGCCGGGCGATCCGGCCCGCCCCAATGAGGACTTCGCATCGGTCGGCCTTCCGGCGTCAGGACAAGGGGGATCACTGGTCGTCCTCGACGGCGTGACTCCCCCGCCGGGCGACGACGGCTGTCTGCATTCCGTCCACTGGTTCTCCGCACGCCTCGGCGGAGCCCTGACCGAACTGTCCGTTTCCCGCCGGGATCTGACCTTGGTGGAGATCCTTTCCCGGTCCATCCGGCGCACTTCCGAGGCCCACTCCGACACCTGTGACCTTTCTCACCCGCGTACGCCCCAGGCAACCGTGGTCCTCGCCCGCTGGTCGGCCGACCTCGTCGAGTACCTGGTCCTCTCCGACTCGGCCCTTTTGCTGGAGTCCCCCGCGGGCGCGGTGACACCGCTCCTGGACGACCGCCTCACCCGTGTCCCCCGCGCCTCCCTCGCCTCGGACGCGATCGCCGACGCGACCGTCCGCAACAAGGAGGGGGGCTTCTTCACGGCCGCCGCCGATCCGTCGGTCGCGGCCCGGGCGGTGACGGGGACCGTGCCCCGGGCCGAGGTCCGTGCCCTGGCAGCCCTGACGGACGGCGCGACCCGCTGGCTGGAGAAGTTCGGGGAGGGCGACTGGGGCGGCCTGTTCACCGTCGTCCGCAAGGAGGGCGCCCAGGCCCTCGTGGACCGCGTACGGACGCTGGAGCGGGCCGACGCCGAGGCGCGGACGCGGCTGGGGCGGAGCAAGACGCACGACGACGCGACGGTGGTGTTCGTGGACTGGTGAGTCGGGCGGATCGGAGTGCTACTTCTCCATGCCCCGGTTCAGCTGATTGAGCAGCCGGGCCAGTTCGGCGACCTCACGCGGGTCCCAGCCCTCGAGTTCGCGGACGTACCGTGCCCGGCGCGCCTCCCGCACCGCGCGGAACCGGTGCCGGCCCTCGTCCGTGAGACGGACGAGCCAGGCACGGCCGTCGGCGGGGTCCGGCTCACGGGCGACCAGACCGAGCTCCTCCAGGGCATGGAGCTGACGGGACATCGTGGCCTTGCCGACGCCGATGTACGCGGCGAGCTCGGTGGCGCGCTGCCGGCCGCACTCGTCGAGGCGGAAGAGGAGCCCGTACGCGGAGGACTCCAGGTCGGGGTGGACCTCGCGGGCCATCTCGCCGGAACTGGCCCTGGCGCGCCGCAGCAGCACGGTCAGCTCCCGCTCCAGCGCGGGGAATTCCTGGTCCATGCCCGCCTCCTCCTACTTCTCCATGCCGAGGTTCAACTGGTGCAGCAGCCGCGCCAGCTCCGCGACCTCGCGAGGATCCCAGTGGGCGAGCTCGCTCACGTACCGGGCGCGCCGCGCCTCGCGCACCTGGCCGACCCGGCTGCGGCCCTCCTCGGTGAGGTGGACGAGCCAGGCACGGCCGTCGGCGGGGTCGGGCTCACGGGCGATGAGGCCGAGCTCCTCCAGGGCGCGCAGCTGGCGGGACATCGTGGCCTTGCCCACGCCGATGTAGCCGGCCAGCTTGGTGGCGCGCTGGCGGCCGCACTCGTCGAGGCGTACGAGGAGTCCGTACGCGGCGGACTCCAGGTCCGGATGGACCTCGCGGGCCATCTCGCCCTGGTTGGCGCGGGCACGGCGCAGGAACACGGTCAACTCGCGCTCCAGGGAGAGGAACTCGGGGTCCGCGCCGCCGTGCGCGGCGGGCTGGTCCACACCCCTGCCCGACCCGTCGAGGCCGGCCGGATACCGGCCTCCGTTCCTGTCCTCGCGCACGTCTGCCCCTCACCCGGTTTCCCGACTCTGAAAGTTTCCGCCAAAGGTGGCCATAGCCACAGCTCCGTAAGTATTTCTCAGGCGTAGACCAACGGCAGCCCACGGCCCCTCTTCCCAGCACGTTCTCCCCGTGCGTAGCTTCGTGAACAGGCACCCAATGGCATGCCCACGCCGCCAGGTCGACGAGGACCTGCCCCCACTCACGGCACGCATGCCCGCACCATTCCCCCCACCTGGCTCCATCGAGCCCTTCGGAGGCACGTCATGCCCGTGCACAGATCCGGAACGCCCCACCGCCTGCGCCTGCTCGCGCCGGGAACCCTGCTCGCCGCCTTCTCCCTGCTCTGCGCCCCGCCTTCCTCCTCCGCCGCCGACACACCCGCCCGGGGCTCCGCCCGCATGGGATTTCAGGCGACCGATGTCGGCTGACAGTCGACAGAGACGGCTGACGGCACGGCGAAGGCCCGGGCCTCCCTCACGGGACCCGGGCCTTCCCTTCCGGCAGCGTCCGTCACGCCGCTACCGGAACCTCCGGCGTCACGCCGTTCGTGGCCGGCGACAGCGCCAGTTCCAGGACCTGGCGGACGTCCGTGACGGCGTGGACGTCCAGCTTCTCCAGCACCTCGGCCGGGACGTCGTCCAAGTCGGCCTCGTTGCGCTTCGGGATGATGACCGTGGTGACACCCGCCCGGTGCGCGGCGAGCAGCTTCTGCTTCACCCCGCCGATGGGCAGAACACGGCCGGTCAGTGAGACCTCACCCGTCATCGCCACGTCCGTGCGGACCAGTCGGCCGGACAGGAGCGAGGCCAGCGCCGTCGTCATGGTGACGCCCGCGCTCGGACCGTCCTTGGGGACCGCGCCCGCCGGGAAGTGGATGTGCACGCCCCGGTCCTTCAGGTCGCCGACCGGCAGTTCCAGCTCGGCGCCGTGCGAGCGGAGGAAGGAGAGCGCGATCTGCGCCGACTCCTTCATCACGTCACCCAGCTGACCGGTCAGGGTCAGACCGGCCGCGCCCGTCTCCGGGTCGGCCAGCGACGCCTCCACGAAGAGGACGTCACCGCCGGCGCCCGTCACGGCCAGACCGGTGGCGACACCGGGCACCGCGGTACGGCGCTCGGCCGGGTCCTGGGCGGACTCGGGCACATGGTGCGGCCGTCCGATGAGTCCGCGCAGATCGGCGTCGGTCACCGTGAAGGGCAGCTTCCGCTCTCCGAGTTCGTGCTGCGCCGCGACCTTGCGGAGCAGGCGTGCGACGGCCCGCTCCAGGTTGCGTACGCCCGCTTCCCGGGTGTACTCCCCGGCGAGCTTGCGCAGCGCGCTCTCGTCGAGCGCGACCTCCTCCTTCTCCAGACCGGCCCGCTCCAGCTGACGCGGCAGCAGGTGGTCACGGGCGATGACGACCTTCTCGTCCTCGGTGTACCCGTCGAGCCGGACCAGTTCCATACGGTCGAGCAGCGCCTCCGGGATGGCTTCGAGCACGTTGGCCGTCGCCAGGAACACCACGTCGCTGAGGTCGAGCTCGACCTCCAGGTAGTGGTCCCGGAAGGTGTGGTTCTGGGCGGGGTCGAGGACTTCCAGCAACGCCGCGGCGGGGTCGCCGCGGAAGTCGGAGCCGACCTTGTCGATCTCGTCCAGCAGGACCACCGGGTTCATGGACCCGGCCTCCTTGATGGCGCGGACGATACGGCCGGGCAGCGCGCCGACGTACGTACGCCGGTGGCCACGGATCTCGGCCTCGTCCCGTACGCCGCCGAGCGCGACCCTGACGAACTTGCGGCCCATCGCGTGCGCGACGGATTCGCCGAGCGAGGTCTTGCCGACACCGGGCGGACCGACGAGTGCGAGCACTGCGCCGCCGCGCCGCCCGCCGACGACGCCGAGACCACGCTCAGAACGCCGCTTGCGCACGGCCAGGTACTCGGTGATGCGCTCCTTCACGTCTTCCAGACCGGCGTGCTCGGCGTCCAGGATGCCCTTGGCGCCCTGGATGTCGTACTCGTCCTCGGTGCGCTCGTTCCACGGCAGTTCCAGGACGGTGTCGAGCCAGGTCCGGATCCAGCCGCCCTCGGGCGACTGGTCGCTGGACCGCTCCAGCTTGTCGACTTCCTTGAGCGCGGCCTCACGGACGTTCTCGGGGAGGTCGGCGGCCTCGACGCGGGTCCGGTAGTCGTCGGACTCCTCGCCCTCCTTGGCGTCGCCGTTCAGCTCGCGCAGTTCCTTGCGGACGGCTTCGAGCTGGCGCCGCAGCAGGAACTCGCGCTGCTGCTTGTCGACGCCCTCCTGGACGTCCTTCGCGATGGACTCGGCGACATCCTGCTCGGCGAGGTGCTCACGCAGCTGCTCGGTGGCGAGCTTCAGCCGGGCGACCGGGTCGGCGGTCTCCAGCAGCGTGACCTTCTGCTCGGTGCTCAGGAACGGGGAGTAACCGGAATTGTCGGCAAGGGCGGACACGTCGTCGATGGCCTGTACGCGGTCCACGACCTGCCAGGCGCCGCGCTTGCGCAGCCAGCTGGTGGCGAGGGCCTTGTACTCCTTGACCAGTTCGGCGACGTGGCCGGGCAGCGGGTCCGGCACGGTCTCGTCGACCCGGGTGCCCTCGACCCACAGGGCGGCACCAGGACCGGTCGTCCCGGCGCCGATCTTCACGCGCCCACGGCCGCGGATCAGCGCGCCCGGGTCGCCGTCGGCCAGTCGGCCGACCTGCTCGACGGTGCCGAGCACGCCCGTGCTCGGGTACGCCCCGTCGATGCGTGGCACCAGCAGCACCTTCGGCTTGCCGGGCTCCGACCGCGCGGCGGCCTGGGCGGCCTCCACCGCGGCGCGTACATCGGCGTCGTTGAGGTCCAGCGGAACCACCATCCCGGGAAGCACGACCTCGTCGTCGAGCGGCAACACGGGCAGGGTGAGCGGTGTGGACGTCGAAGCCATTATCTCTCCCTAGGCAGTCAAGTTGAGCTATGCCGACTCAATGCACGTGAGCCCCGGATTGTTCCCCGGAGTCCGTTCGCTGTGAGCGATCGCTCTCCACGGAGACATCCGTGCAGGTCAGCTGGGTATCCGCCACGCTTCCCTCTTGGCCGGCGCCACTCCGCCGCAAACCCGCGGCGAACGCCTGTGGTGCGGTCAACGCCGTCGGCCCGCCGTCCCTTCCCGTGCGACCGCGCCCGGTCGACGCGGTCGACGCGGTCGCGAGAGTGCAAGAGCACCGCCACACCACCGCAATCGCATTCACAGCCGGCTCCTTCACACTGCAGGCTCATTCACAGGCTGTGGAACCACGCACGGGGAAACGGGGCACGACGTGGGCGAGGGGCAGGAACAGGGACGGGGGCCGACTCGGCGCCGGGCGGTCGTGGGCGCCGGGGCGGCGGCCGTGGCGGCGCTCGGGGCGGCGGCGGTGCGGGCGGCGACGGACGGGGACGGGTCCGAGGAGGCGGCCGAAAGACGGGCGCCCGCGGCGCCGGCCGTCGGGCGGGCCCCCGCCGCCACCGCGACCGCCGCTCCCGGCGGCAATCGTTCCGGACGGCCCAACATCCTCATCCTCGTCGTCGTCACCGACGACCAGCCCAAGGAGACGGAGTGGGCAACACCCGAGACCATCGACTGGCTCGGCGGACACGGTGTGACCTTCGAGCGGGCGCACTCCAACACACCCCTGTGCGCCCCGTCCCGCGCCTCGATCATGTCGGGCCGGTACGCCCACCACCACGGCGTCCTCGACACCCGGCACCCGTACCGCCTCGACCAGCACACCACCGTGCAGCGGCAGCTCCATGACGCCGGCTACCGGACGGGGCTGTTCGGCACCCGGGACCGCGACCATGTGCTCGCCGAGTGGTGGTGGAACCGCCAGGACAAGCAGCCGATCCACAGTTGGGCGACGTACATCGGCAAGACCGAGCAGTACACGGAGTACTACGGCCTCCGCCTGGACCGGCAGGGCCGGCTGCCCGACGGGGTGAACGGCGGCGAGGTCCTCTTCCGCGAGTACTACGACCTGCGCGCCGACCCGTACCAGCTCACCAACAAGCTCCACGGGGCGAGTGCGGAACAGGAGCGCCGCCTCGGTGTCCCGGAGCTGGCCCGACGGCTGACGGCGGCCCGCGCGACCTGACCCGACCGGACCGGACCCGCCGCAACCGCCACGGATGCTAGGCGGCGACGGTGCCGGGCGTCTGAGCGGTGTGTACGGCGGCGGGGGCGCCGGGGCTGTAGGCCGCCGGCGTACGGGCGCGGCGCCAGCCCCGGACCAGCGGCCAGGTGGACACCCCGATCGCCAGGGACATCAGATGCCCCCAGTCCGTCATCGGGTCGGCGAATTCGAGCAGGTCCCCGACGACCATCGAGCCGAAGACCACCAGCAGCGGCCAGCGCAGCCAGGGCCTCAGCAGCCCGGCGAGCGCGCCGACGCTCGTTGCGACGCCGAAACTGATGCCGTAGTCGAGGCGGTGCAGGGAGCTGTCGGGAAGGTCTCCCGCCAGCACGGAAAGGCCGACGGGCACCTCGGTGGCCAGGGTGGCCACGACATGCCCGAGCAGGAAGACTCCGGCGGCCCGCAGGCCGCCTATCCGCCGCTCCAGCGCGGTCAGCACCAGCACGAACCCGATGGCGTACGGCGAGGTGATCCCGCCCGCCATCCACAGCGCGCTGGCCAGCAGCACCAGCACCGGTTCGTGTATGAGGTGCGCGACGTCGGTGCTGGACCCCTGCTGCAAGGCGTGCACGAGGGAGGGGTCCGCGTAGTCGGTGACCATCGCGGTGACGGTGAGTACGGCCGCGTACCCGAAGGTGAAGGGCGTTCCTGTGGGGGTGGGCAGCAGCCGCCAGGGACGGAGCGACCGGAGCCGGGCGAGGGCGCGGGAGACGGGTGGAGCCGATGGGGCGGGTGGGGCGAGTACAGGGGGCGTCGTCGCCGGGCGGGGGGCGGGCAACACGGCCGTGGCGCCGCGTTGTCGCGGCACCCCGTCCAGGAGAAGCGAGCCCGTCTGTGGGTCCTTGAGCGCGGCATCGGCCGAGGAGGCCGTCGGGGCCGTGGTCGTCGCCACTGCCGTCGCCGTCGCGGTCGTGCTCCGGTCCAAGGTGAGGGGCTCCTTCCGTCCCGCCCCACCCTTGGGGGCTCGCGGCGCCGCTGTCTATGACCGACGCCACGTGGGAGGCGATTCATAGCAACCTGATAAGCGCGTACGGCGCCCGCGGTCGCCGTGTCCGCACACGCGTGCGAGTCAGCCCGTATGCGCGTCCGACGGCAGCCCCGCGCCCGAGACGGTGATCGAGCGCAGCGACCGGTCGAGGTAGGCCCGCATCCGGGCGGCCATGTCGACGCCCGCGGGGTCGAGGGCCCACTGCAACTGGATGCCGTCCATGACGGCGGCGAACTCCTCGGCGAGCGCCTCGCAGTCTGTGTCGGGCTTCAGTTCGCCGCTCGCGACCGCCTCGCGCAGCGCACCCGCGCTGACCTCGACGAGATCGGCGCAGCGCTTCACGAAGAACGCGTGGGCGGGGTGGCCGGGATCGCCC
The DNA here is from genome assembly GCF_042885015.1 of Streptomyces sp. NPDC058086. Classification (NCBI taxonomy): domain Bacteria; kingdom Bacillati; phylum Actinomycetota; class Actinomycetes; order Kitasatosporales; family Streptomycetaceae; genus Streptomyces; species Streptomyces sp. NPDC058086. The sequence goes on from NZ_JBHVST010000062.1 coordinate 42,786, forward strand.
GCCTCGGCGAGCAGGACGTTGAACATCTTGGTGCGTCCAGGGCGCCGGCTGTTGTAGTCGGCGAGTCCCACCAGCGCGGCGAAGAACTCGGCGGCCGAGTGCGCCTCGACGGCGAAGAACCGCTCGACGTCGTGCCCCTCGCTGCGCCGCAGTACGCAGACGGGGGCAACTACGGTGCACTGCTCCTCTTCCGCGCGATCGCCGCCGTACTGGATGCACCAGCCGTCCAGTACGTCCGCTCCGTCCAGTAGCCCCCCTTTGAAGAAGCCCGTCACCGCGCTCCGCACCACCCCCTCGACGAGCGCGTCGAGGGGTGCTCTCGCGTATGACGCTGGAGGAGAAGGCGGGGCAAGCTGTTCCACTCCGTGCTCTCCATGAACGCGGACGGCACCTTCACCACCGACGACCCTTCATGCACGTTCCCACTCCCGAGCCGGCCGCGAGCACCCGTCTGGGCATCCCGGGCGCCCTCTCCACCGAGCCACGCCGGTCGCGCGGAGCGCTGCGGGCAGCCGATCGGCACCGAGCGGGAATGAGGTCAGTTTCGGCTTCAACCGGGATGTCCCCGTGCTCGCTCTGGTCATACGGGGGCGGTGCCGTCCTCCCCCAGTGCCTTAAGGCTCGGGACTGACCCCTTCTCTCCGATGGGCAGGGACAGTCGGTGCGTGATGGTCCTGATGCCCGCTTCCAGGTTCCGGACGCGCGCAAGCCGGCTGCGGCGGGCCAGCGCCCACTGGTCGTGCGACGCCTTGGTGATGCTGCCCGCCCAGCGGGACGACGAGAGCGGCGTCAGCTCGCGCTTGCGGGCCGCCCACGTGTCCGTGGAGTGCTCAAGGCCGCCCTGGCAGCGTGCCTTGAGATCACGGGAGGCCAGCGTGCCCAGGTGCGCGCCGACCAGCCGCAGCACCTCTTCGTCCCCGGGCGTCAGGTGCTTGAGCCGGGGACGGACCGCTGCACCGGCCGGACCGGATACGACGAACGACTCCGCCAACTCCCTCAGCCCGCCCACCATCCACCCCCCGCCCGGCCGCAGCGGCAGCAGCCCCAGACCTCACGTGGACCCCGACCGGGCGGAGGAGACCGTCGGGGCGAGCGAGTTCACCGCGCTCGGCGAGGCCCCCAGCGCCGCTCGCTGACCGTCCTGACCAACCACGGACTGCTGCCCCTCGACGGCCGCCCGAACCTGTACGTGCGGGGGATCTCCGAGCAAGTGGCCGCCACGTACGGCAATGTCGTCCCCGATTCGGCCTTCCCGGAGGACGAACTCAAAGAGATCCTGCGGCTGCTGGACGCGGTGCCCACGCTGGTGTGCGTCAACCTCGAACGGCCCGCCGTCCTGCCCGAGATCGCCGCGAGGGCGGCCGCGCTGGTCGCCGACTACGGCGCGAGCGACACGGCGCTCCTGGACGTCGCCTTCGGACGGGCGCGGGCCCAGGGGCGACTGCCGGTCGAACTGCCGCGCTCCATGGCGGTGGTGGAGGCGTCACGGCCGGACGTCCCCGACGACACCGAAGGCCCCGTGTTCCCTTACGGGCACGGCCTGAACCTCTGACCCCATGAGGGTTAATTCGGCTGCCCATCCTGGTGAAAGTGCCAGGATGGGCGCCATGACTGCCTCGTACGACATCCCTGTAGTCATCGATCGCCGGGAAGGCCCCTACGGCGAGGTCGTGTTGCGGCGCCACGGCGCACTGCTCCAGATCATCGCCAACGGGTGCTTCCTGATGGACACCTCCGACGGCCGCTCGGAGCGGCTGCTCGTCGACGCCGCGCTGGACGCCCTGGACGGACGGGCGGAGCCGAAGGTGCTGATCGGGGGGCTCGGTGTCGGGTTCTCTCTGGCACACGCCGCCGCCGACCCGCGCTGGGGCCACATCACCGTCGTCGAGCGCGAAGGGGCCGTCATCGACTGGCACCGCGACGGACCGCTGGCCGAACTCTCCGCGGCGGCGCTCGCCGACCCCCGGACCGAGATCGTGAGATCCGACCTGCTCGCTCACGTCAATGAGACTTCCGACACGTACGACGCACTGTGCCTCGACATCGACAACGGGCCCGACTGGACCGTCACCGAGGACAACACCGGGCTGTACGGACCGGCCGGACTGGCAAGCTGCGCAAGGGTGTTGAAGCCGGGCGGGGTACTCGCCGTGTGGTCGGCGCAGCCCTCTCCGGAATTTGAAGGAACGCTGCGGAATGCCGGATTCCGCCAGGTGCGTACCGAAGAGATCCCCGTTGCCCGGGGCGTTCCGGACGTCGTCCATCTCGCGGTCGGGCCTGGATAGCCGAGCGAAGGTGACTGCCCGTACCCTGCTTCCCTGGCGCAGATCATTCAAGCGTCAAGCGCAGTCATGGGATCACCCCACGGATTCCGGAAAGCACACCTCAGGGGCGGGCGATGGAGCAGACACACACCTCGCACAACGGCACGGCGGCCACGCCAGGCGCTCAGCGCCGGGTGCTGGTGGTCGAGGACGACCCGACGATCGTCGACGCCATCGCGGCCCGCCTGCGAGCCGAGGGATTCCTCGTGCAAACCGCGGGCGACGGACCGGCCGCCGTCGACACAGCACAGGCCTGGCAGCCCGACCTGCTGATCCTCGACATCATGCTGCCCGGCTTCGACGGCCTGGAGGTCTGCCGGCGCGTGCAGGCCCAGCGCCCGGTGCCGGTGCTGATGCTCACCGCGCGCGACGACGAGACCGACATGCTGGTCGGGCTCGGCGTCGGCGCCGACGACTACATGACCAAGCCGTTCTCGATGCGCGAGCTGGCCGCGCGCGTGCACGTCCTGCTGCGCCGGGTCGAGCGGGCCGTGGTGGCCGCCTCGACACCGCGCAGCGGGATCCTGCGCCTCGGCGAGCTGGAGATCGACCACGCACAGCGCCGGGTACGGGTGCGCTCGGAGGACGTGCACCTCACGCCCACCGAATTCGACCTCCTGGTGTGCCTCGCCAACACTCCGCGCGCGGTACTCTCCCGCGAGCAGTTGCTGGCCGAGGTCTGGGACTGGGCGGACGCCTCGGGCACACGGACCGTGGACAGCCACATCAAGGCACTGCGCCGGAAGATCGGTGCCGAGCGGATCCGTACCGTCCACGGCGTGGGCTACGCGCTGGAGACCCCGACTCCCTGAGCCGGGTCTCCGCAGGGACCAGGAACCTCATGTAGGGGGCTGATGTCATGAGCGGGCTCGGTGAATCGGGCAGAACCACGGACGTCGCGAGCGGTCCCGGCGAGCCGGGCCGCGGCGAGGGGTCCTGGGGCTCCGTACGCCCCTTCTCGATCAAGACCAAGCTGGGCGCGCTGGTCGTCATCTCCGTGCTCATCACCACGGGTCTGTCGATGATCGCGGTGCACACCAAGACGGAGCTCCGCTTCATCACGGTCTTCTCGATGATCGCCACACTGCTGATAACGCAGTTCGTGGCCCATTCGCTCACCGCGCCGCTGGACGAGATGAACACGGTCGCCCGCTCCATCTCGCACGGCGACTACACCCGCCGGGTGCGTGACGACCGGCGGGACGAACTGGGCGACCTGGCCCAGACGATCAACCTCATGGCCGACGAGCTGGAGGCCCAGGACCGCCAGCGCAAGGAACTCGTGGCGAATGTCTCGCACGAGCTGCGCACCCCCATCGCGGGCCTGCGCGCGGTCCTGGAGAACGTCGTGGACGGCGTCTCCGCCGCCGACCCCGAAACGATGCGTACGGCCCTGAAGCAGACGGAGCGGCTGGGCCGGCTGGTCGAGACGCTGCTGGACCTCTCCAGGCTGGACAACGGCGTCGTACCCCTGCGCAGGCGCCGTTTCGAGGTGTGGCCGTACCTGTCCGGCGTGCTCAAGGAGGCCAACATGGTCGCCTCCGCGCGCGCGGGCATCGCCTCGGGCTCCGGCAGCCACACCCGCACCGACGTCCATCTGCACCTCGACGTGTCCCCGCCGGAGCTGACCGCGCACGCGGACCCGGAGCGGATCCACCAGGTCGTGTCGAACCTCATCGACAACGCGGTCAAGCACAGCCCGCCGCACGGCCGGGTGACGGTCAAGGCACGGCGGGGCGACTACCCCGAGTCACTGGCCCTGGAGGTCCTGGACGAGGGCCCCGGGATTCCGCAGTCGGAGTGGCACCGGGTCTTCGAGCGCTTCAACCGCGGCGGGGTGCCCTCGCCGCACGGCCCGGGCAGCGACGGCGGTACGGGCCTCGGGCTCGCCATCGCCCGCTGGGCGGTCGATCTGCACGGCGGCCGGATCGGCGTGGCCGAATCCCAGCGGGGCTGCCGGATCCAGGTCACCCTTCCAGGGCTTCCTTCTCTGCCAAGTTGACGTAAAGTTCGAACCGGAGCCACAAGATCCACCGTCGTCCCGTGCTCGTGGACACGTGTGATCAGGCACAGGGCCGTGTGAGTCGTACCGCGACCCTGAGTCGACGTACCCATTCCGGACCGAAACCCCGCTTGTTTCCCGCCATTTCCCTCCCCGAAACACGCTTTCCGATGTGACTTACACGACGTTGGACCGGCCCGGCCTGACCTTCTCGGCCATGGGGGCGTAGCCTTAATTCCCGCTGTCCATCACCTTGTGAAGCGGAAGAGGGCGGTTGCCGCCGTGTCGCCACAGTCCCCCAGTAACTCGAGCATCTCGACCGATGACCAAGCCGCCGGGAAGAACCCCGCGGCCGCGTTCGGTGCGAACGAGTGGCTCGTCGACGAGATCTATCAGCAGTACCTCCAGGACCCGAATTCGGTAGACCGAGCCTGGTGGGACTTCTTCGCCGACTACAAGCCGGGGGCCCCTGCCGCCTCGGCTTCGGCGGGTACTGCGGCCGCGGGGGCCGCAGGGACCACCACCCCGTCAGCAACGCCTCAGGCCGCGCCTGCCGCTCCGGCAGCCCCTGCCGCGCCCTCGGCGCCCGCGGCCCCGGCCCAGGCCGCTCCTGCGGCTCCTGCGCCCGCCCAGGCCGCCGCTCCCGCGGCCGCTCCGGCGGCGCCGAAGCCCGCTGCCGCCGCCCCGGCTCCCGTGAAGGCCGCTCCGGCCGCCGCGAAGCCGAAGGCCGAGCCCGCGACCGAGGCCCCCGCGGGTCCCGAGTACGTGACGCTGCGTGGTCCCGCCGGTGCCGTCGCGAAGAACATGAACGCCTCCCTGGAGCTGCCCACGGCCACGTCCGTGCGCGCGGTCCCGGTGAAGCTGCTCTTCGACAACCGCATCGTCATCAACAACCACCTGAAGCGCGCCCGGGGCGGGAAGATCTCCTTCACCCACCTCATCGGCTACGCGATGGTGCAGGCCATCAAGGCCATGCCGTCGATGAACTGGCACTACGCGGAGAAGGACGGGAAGCCGACCCTCGTCAAGCCCGCGCACGTCAACTTCGGCCTCGCCATCGACCTGGTGAAGCCGAACGGCGACCGCCAGCTCGTCGTCGCCGGCATCAAGAAGGCCGAGACGCTGAACTTCTTCGAGTTCTGGCAGGCCTACGAGGACATCGTCCGCCGCGCCCGCGACGGCAAGCTGACGATGGACGACTTCACCGGTGTCACGGTCTCCCTGACCAACCCCGGCGGCCTCGGCACCGTCCACTCCGTCCCCCGCCTGATGCCCGGCCAGTCGGTCATCATGGGCGTCGGCTCCATGGACTACCCGGCGGAGTTCCAGGGCACCTCCCAGGACACCCTGAACAAGCTCGGCATCTCGAAGGTCATGACGCTCACGTCGACCTACGACCACCGGGTGATCCAGGGCGCCGCCTCCGGCGAGTTCCTCCGCATCGTCGCGAACCTCCTCCTCGGCGAGAACGGCTTCTTCGACGAGATCTTCGAGGCCCTGCGCATCCCCTACGAGCCGGTCCGCTGGCTCAAGGACATCGACGCCAGCCACGATGACGACGTCACGAAGGCCGCCCGTGTCTTCGAGCTGATCCACTCCTACCGGGTCCGCGGCCACGTCATGGCCGACACCGACCCGCTGGAGTACCGCCAGCGCAAGCACCCCGACCTCGACATCACCGAGCACGGCCTCACCCTGTGGGACCTGGAGCGCGAGTTCGCGGTCGGCGGCTTCTCCGGCAAGTCGATGATGAAGCTGCGCGACATCCTCGGCGTACTGCGCGACTCGTACTGCCGCACCACCGGCATCGAGTTCATGCACATCCAGGACCCGAAGCAGCGCAAGTGGATCCAGGACCGCGTCGAGCGCCCGCACTCCAAGCCGGAGCGCGAGGAGCAGCTGCGCATCCTGCGCCGCCTGAACGCGGCGGAGGCCTTCGAGACCTTCCTGCAGACGAAGTACGTCGGCCAGAAGCGCTTCTCCCTGGAGGGCGGCGAGTCCGTCATCCCGCTCCTCGACGCCGTCATCGACAGCGCCGCGGAGTCCCGCCTGGACGAGGTCGTCATCGGCATGGCCCACCGCGGCCGCCTGAACGTCCTCGCCAACATCGTCGGCAAGTCGTACGCGCAGATCTTCCGCGAGTTCGAGGGCAACCTCGACCCGAAGTCGATGCACGGCTCCGGCGACGTGAAGTACCACCTGGGCGCCCAGGGCACCTTCACCGGCCTGGACGGCGAGCAGATCAAGGTCTCGCTGGCCGCCAACCCCTCCCACCTGGAGACGGTCGACCCGGTCATCGAGGGCATCGCCCGCGCCAAGCAGGACATCATCAACAAGGGCGGCACGGACTTCACCGTCCTGCCGGTCGCCCTGCACGGTGACGCGGCCTTCGCGGGCCAGGGTGTGGTCGCCGAGACGCTGAACATGTCGCAGTTGCGCGGCTACCGCACCGGCGGCACGGTCCACATCGTCATCAACAACCAGGTCGGCTTCACCGCCGCCCCGGAGTCCTCGCGCTCCTCCATGTACGCCACCGACGTGGCCCGCATGATCGAGGCGCCGATCTTCCACGTGAACGGCGACGACCCCGAGGCCGTCGTCCGCGTCGCTCGTCTGGCCTTCGAGTTCCGCCAGGCGTTCAACAAGGACGTCGTGATCGACCTCATCTGCTACCGCCGTCGCGGGCACAACGAGTCGGACAACCCGGCGTTCACGCAGCCGCTCATGTACGACCTGATCGACAAGAAGCGCTCGGTGCGCAAGCTCTACACCGAGTCCCTGATCGGCCGCGGCGACATCACCCTCGAAGAGGCCGAGCAGGCGCTGCAGGACTTCCAGGGCCAGCTGGAGAAGGTCTTCACCGAGGTCCGCGAGGCCGTCTCGCAGGGGGCCGAGGTGCAGATCTCGGACCCGCAGGCGCAGTTCCCGGTGGCCGTGCAGACCGCGGTCTCCCAGGAGGTCGTCAAGCGGATCGCCGAGTCCCAGGTCAACATCCCCGACAACGTCACCGTCCACCCGCGTCTGCTGCCGCAGCTGCAGCGCCGGGCGGCGATGATCGAGGACGGCACGATCGACTGGGGCATGGGCGAGACCCTCGCCATCGGCTCCCTCCTCCTGGAGGGCACCCCGGTCCGGCTGTCGGGTCAGGACTCCCGCCGCGGCACCTTCGGCCAGCGCCACGCGGTCCTGATCGACCGGGTCACGGGCGAGGACTTCACCCCGCTCCAGTACCTCTCCGACGACCAGGCGCGCTACAACGTCTACGACTCCCTGCTCTCCGAGTACGCGGTCATGGGCTTCGAGTACGGCTACTCGCTGGCCCGCCCGGACGCCCTCGTGATGTGGGAGGCGCAGTTCGGCGACTTCGTCAACGGCGCGCAGACGGTCGTCGACGAGTACATCTCGGCCGCGGAGCAGAAGTGGGGCCAGACGTCCGGCGTCACGCTCCTCCTCCCCCACGGCTACGAGGGCCAGGGCCCGGACCACTCCTCGGCCCGCATCGAGCGCTTCCTCCAGCTGTGCGCGCAGAACAACATGACGGTCGCCCAGCCGACGCTCCCGTCGAACTACTTCCACCTCCTGCGGTGGCAGGTGCACAACCCGCACCACAAGCCGCTGGTGGTCTTCACCCCGAAGTCGATGCTGCGACTCAAGGCCGCCGCGTCGAAGACGGAGGAGTTCACCACGGGTGCCTTCCGCCCCGTCATCGGCGACGACTCGGTCGAGGCCACGGCGGTCCGCAAGGTCGTCTTCTGCGCCGGCAAGCTGTACTACGACCTCGAGGCCGAGCGGCAGAAGCGCGGCGTCACGGACACGGCGATCATCCGCATCGAGCGCCTGTACCCGCTCGCGGGTGCCGAGCTCCAGGCGGAGATCGCCAAGTACCCGAACGCCGAGAAGTACCTGTGGGCCCAGGAGGAGCCGGCGAACCAGGGCGCGTGGCCCTTCATCGCGCTCAACCTGATCGACCACCTGGACCTGGCCGTCGGCGCCGACATCCCGGGTGCCGAGCGGCTGCGCCGCATCTCCCGCCCGGCCGGCTCGTCCCCGGCCGTGGGCTCCGCGAAGCGGCACCAGGCCGAGCAGGAGCAGCTGGTGCGTGAGGTGTTCGAGGCGTAGCCCTCGATCCACTCAAGTCCGGTGAAGGGCCCGGCCTCCGAGAACACCGGAGGCCGGGCCCTTCCCTGTGCCACCGTTCCGGCGGTGATACGGGGTTCGAGGCCCTCCGGGCGCCCCGTGGGCCCACTTATCCTTTTCTCAGCGTTCCCCTTCACTTTCAGCGACGGAGCACCATCCATGTACTTCACCGACCGTGGCATCGAGGAACTGGAGAAGCGGCGCGGCGAGGAGGAGGTCACCTTCGAGTGGCTCGCCGAGCAGCTGCGTACGTTCGTCGACCTCAATCCGGACTTCGAGGTGCCGGTGGAGCGGCTGGCGACGTGGCTGGCGCGGCTGGACGACGAGGACGACGAGGAGTAGGCCCCCGGCGTCGAGAGCGGGTGGGCGTCAGTCGAAGGCGCGCAGCCGGTCGTACGCGAGGCCGAGCGCCCCGTGGAGCATCAGGAGCGTCCCCGCGACGATCCAGCCGGCACTGTGGCGCCGTACGCCCCACACGGTGAGCGGCAGCCCGGCGGCCAGCTGCCCGGTCGCGAGGACACGGGCCCGGCGCCCGCGCAGCCAGGAACCCGCCCCGGCGCCTTCCACCGCCTCCAGCTCCGCCCGGACCGCCGCACGCCACCCGTTCCACTCGATCTGCTCGGCACCGGGCTGGATCCGGGCCACCTCGAGGAGCCGGTCGGCCGGCTCCCCGGGGCCGAGCCCGGCCGGCAGCAGCACCCCCGCGCGCGTGAGGACGGCGAGCAGTCCCCGCAGGCGCGCGCGGGCGTCCGCCCCGGACACCGGCCTGGTCAGCGGGTCGAGCGCCTGCATGTCGAGGACCGGGTCGAGGCCGAGCCGCGTGGCGAAGGTGCGCATCGCCTCGTCCTCACCGACCGGGGTGCCGTTCGCCAGCCATTCGTAGCCCACACTGCGCCGGAAGCCCGCCGCGAGGGTGAGCCCGCTGCGGTCCGCGTCCCACCACAGGGCCAGTACGGGCCAGGGGGCGCTGACGGCCAGGGCGGTGGCCCACCCCGCGACCACGCGGTCGACGGGCTCGGCGCCGTGCAGCCAGGGCTCCCCCTCGGGAACGAGCACGCTCCACTCGGGGCCCGCCCCGGTGAGCAGCATCCGCTCCCGCAACAGCTGGGCGGCCAGGCCGACGGACTCGTGCCCTGCCCGGCAGAGCAGCAGGGCGCCGGCGGCCTTGGCCTGGGACGAGTCGGGCGTCGTGGGCATGGGCACACCGTAGATCGACCACGACTCGAATTGCCTGTTTTGCCCGTCAAGTCCCCGCTACTCACCCGCAAGCCCCGATCGCGAGGGCCCCACTTCCCCCAAACGAGTGCCTTGACTTTCCGCATCCGCGATATATCGTGAATAGCGCAAGACGCGATATGGCGCGTCGAGTCCAGATTACGTCGAGTCCAGACGCGTCCGGTCTGGTCGGGTCGTTGGGAGGTCTGCACCATGTCCGAGTGGTCCGTCGCAGAGCCGAGGAAGCTCACCTTCGACGACCCCGTGACGGCACTTCATGTGCGTGTCGTCAACGGAACGGTGAACGTCGTGGGGACCGACGAGGGTTCCGCCCGCCTCGAGGTTTCCGAGCTGGAGGGCCCCCCACTGCTCGTGACGCAGCAGGACGGCACTCTCACCGTGGCGTATGAGGACCTGCCCTGGAAGGGCTTCCTCAAGTGGCTCGACCGCAAGGGCTGGCGCCGCAGCGCCGTCGTCACACTGGCCGTCCCGGCCGACACCCCCGTCGAGGTGGGCGTCGTCGGCGCCGCCGCCGTGGTCTCCGGGATGGAGAGCCGGGTGGAGGTCAAGGGCGTCACGGGCGACACGACTCTCGTACGGATCGCCGGCCCCGTCCGCGTGGACACCGTCTCCGGGAGCCTGGAGGCCCAGGCCGTCGCCGGCGACCTCCGTTTCCACTCCGTCTCCGGCGATCTGACCGTGGTCGAGGCCTCGGGCTGCTCCGTGCGCGCCGAATCGGTGAGCGGCTCGATGATCGTGGATCTCGACCCCACGGGCACCCCCACCGACGTCCAACTGTCGAACGTCTCGGGGGAGATCGCGATCCGCCTCCCGCACCCCGCGGACGCCGAGGTGGAGGCCAACACCGCCAGCGGCACGGTCTCCAGCGCCTTCGAGGACCTCCGGGTCAGCGGCCAGTGGGGTGCCAAGAAGATCACCGGCCGACTGGGCGCGGGCAACGGCAAGTTGAAGGCGGTGACCGTCTCCGGTTCCATCGCCATGCTCCGCAGGCCGACGACGGAGGACGAGCCCCACGAGGACGGGTCGTCCGCCTCCCCGGAGACCCCGACCGACAAGAAGGTGCTCTGACATGCCTCCCGTCTTCGCCCACGGCCGCCTGCGCCTCTACCTGCTGAAGCTGCTGGACGAGGCCCCACGCCACGGGTACGAGGTGATCCGGCTCCTGGAGGAGCGCTTCCAGGGGTTGTACGCACCCTCGGCGGGCACCGTCTACCCCCGGCTGGCGAAGCTGGAGGCGGAAGGGCTGGTCACCCACACGACCGAGGGCGGCCGCAAGGTGTACGCGATCACGGACGCGGGCCGCGCCGAACTGGCCGACCGCAGTGGCGAACTGGCCGACCTGGAGCTGGAGATCCGCGAGTCGGTCGCGGAGCTCGCCGCGGAGATCCGCGCCGATGTGCGGGGCGCGGCGGGCGATCTGCGCCGAGAGATGCGGGCGGCGGCCTCCGAGGCGAGGCGCAGCGGCAAGAGCGGCACCGGCGCCGGAGAGCACGAAGGTCCCGCGGGCGACTTCGGGGACTCCCACGACAAGGAGTCGTGGCGGGTCGCGAAGGAGGAGATGCGGCGGGTCAAGCAGGAGTGGAAGGAACAGAACCGGCGCGCGAAGGACGAGAGCCGCCGGGCCCGCGACGAGGCGCAGCGCGCGCGGCGCCAGGCCAAGGAAGCGCAGGACGAGATGCAGCGCATGGCCAAGCGGGTCCAGGAGCAGGTCCAGGACCGCTTCGCGCGCGGCGACTGGCCGAACGGGGTCCGTGAGGGCCTCAGCGAACTGGCCAAGGAATTCGGCGACTTCGGGAAGACCTTCGGCAAGGACTTCGGTAAGGACTTCGGCTTCGGCCGCGCGGGCGCGGCGGCCACCGGGTCGGCGAAGCCCGAGTACGCCGAGTACACGGACACCCCGGAGGACTTCCCCGCCGACTACGCACCCTCCTGGGCCCACGAGGACTCCACCGGCGACCCCGCCCGTGACCTCGAACGTCTCCTGGACCGCTTCCGCGACGACATCCGCGACGCGGCCCGCGACCACGGGGTGACGGAGGACCAACTCCGTGCGGCCCGCGGTCACTTGTCGACGGCGGCGGCGCACATCGGGGCCGCGTTGCGCACGCCGAGGAGCTGACGCCCAGCGTCGCCCGGGGCTCTTCGAGGTCCGTGGCGGATCCCCTGGGCTTCGGCCGGGGGCTCCCGATAGAAGCCCCCGGCTCCGACCGCTCACCCCGCCTTGGCCTCCCCGCCGCCGTACAGCACGCGCGTGACCGCCTCATAGGTGACCCCGTGGTCGGCCAGCACCTCCGCCGGCACACCGGGCCGAGCGGTCAGGGCCATCAGCAGATGCTCGTCGCCGATGTGCCGGTCATGACGGGCGAGCGCCGCACGAAGGGACCGCGTCAGCACGTCCTTGGCCCCCGGGGCGAACGGCCGACGCCAGGACCGTCGCCCGCCACCACCGCGGTTCCCCGATCCCAGCACCCCGACCCCGTGGGCCTCTTCCACCCGGAAGACGATCTCCGAGAGGTCGATCCCGAGCCCGGAGAGCGCCTCCGTGTCAGCGCGGGAGAGCCCACCCCGCCGGCGCGCCTCGGCAAGCGCCCGTTCCATCGAGTCGCGACGACCGGCCGCACCGAGCGAGGCCAGCGCGAACGAGCCACGGCTGCCCTCCCGGTCGAGGAGGGCGAGAAGCATGTGCTCCTCGTCCACCGCCTCGGCACCCGTGCGTTCGGCGTGTCCGACCGCTCCCTCGACCACGGCCCGGGCGTCCTTCGTGAATCGCTCGAACATCACTGCCTCCCGTACTTCTTGTGCACGGCCTGCCTGCTCACTCCGAGTTCCGCGGCGATCTCCTGCCACGACCAGCCCTGATTGCGCGCGCTGCACACCTGCACCGCTTCCAACTGCTCCAGCAGCCTCCGCAGCGCGGAGACCGCCCGCAGTCCGATCCGCGGATCGCGATCACCCGCACGCTCGGCGAGATCCGTTGCTTCGGTCATGCTGTCAATCTAAGTTGACATCAGGGCGCCTGTCAACCCCAGTTGACATCCGGTACGCGAAACGGCGGGCCCGAAATCTCCCGAGCCCGCCGCGACCGCCCCGCACTGCACCCCGGCCCGAACGGCCGAGGAATCCCTCAATCCCCCACCCTCATACTCACCCTCACGCTCATCCCACCGTGAGAACGATCTTCCCGAACTGATCGCCCGCCGCCAGTCGCTCGAACCCTTCCCGGGCCCGGTCCAGCGGAAGCACCTCGTCGATGACGGGTCGCACACCCGTGGCGGCGCAGAAGGACAGCAGATCCTCCAGCTCGTCCTTGGTGCCCATCGTGGAACCGACGATCTTGAGTTCCAGGAAGAAGACGCGGGTGAGCTCGGCGTGCGAGGGGCGGTCGCCGCTCGTCGCGCCCGAGATGACCAGTGTGCCGCCGGGCCGCAGCGACTTGATGCTGTGCGACCAGGTGGCCGCGCCGACCGTCTCGATGACCGCGTCCACGCGCTGCGGCAGCCGTGCGCCGGACTCCAGGGCCTCCACGGCCCCCAGCTCGACGGCCCGCTTGCGCTTGGCCTCGTCGCGACTGGTGGCGAAGACCCGAAGGCCAGCGGCCTTGCCGAGCACGATCGCGGCGGTCGCCACGCCGCCGCCGGCGCCCTGGACGAGGACGGAGTCGCCGGGCCGTACTCCGGCGTTGGTGAACAGCATGCGGTAGGCCGTCAGCCACGCGGTCGGCAGACAGGCGGCCTCCTCGAAGGAGAGTTCCTTGGGCTTGGGAATGACGTTCCACGTCGGGACGGAGACCTGTTCGGCGAACGTGCCCTGGTAGCGCTCGGTGAGGATGGAACGGGGCTCCTTCGGGCCGACCCCGTGCCCCGTCTGTCCGATGACCGAGTGCAGCACGACTTCGTTGCCGTCCTCGTCGACGCCGGCCGCGTCGCATCCGAGGATCATCGGCAGCTTGTCCTCGGAGAGACCGACGCCGCGCAGGGACCAGAGGTCATGGTGGTTCAGGGACGCGGCCCTGACGTTCACGGTGGTCCAGCCCGGCCTCTGCTCGGGGGCCGGGCGCTCCCCCAACTCCAGGCCGGTGAGCGGCTGGTCACGGTCAATGCGGGCGGCGTAGGCAGCGAACATGACCTTGACGATAGGCTCCGCCCCCGCCCGGCGGAACCACGTCCCCCTGTGACACACGTCCCGCCACCCTCACGCCCCACGTCACACCGACCCCACCCCACCCACCCCCAGAAGCAACCGCCGACTTCCGGACCGGGGCGGAGCCCTGCCGGGGGCCCAGGGCGGAGCCCCGCCAAGGGCGGCGGGAAGCGGAGCCCCGCCGAGGGCCCAGGGGCGGGCCCCTCGGGGGTGATGAGGGCGGAGGCCCTCGGGGGTGATGGGGGGCGGAGGCCCGCGGGGGTGATGGGGGCGAAGGCCCGGGGTGAGCAGGGGCGGAGGCCCGCGGGGTGAGCGGGGGCGCAGCCCCTGGCGCGGCTCGAGGGCGAAGTCCCGCAGAGGCCAAGGGGCGAAGCCTTACCGGAGCGCGGGCGCGGCCCTGCGGAGGTCCGGGGGCGAAGCCCCACCGGAGGACCAGGACGCAGCCCCACAGAGGCCCAGGCGCGCAGCCCCACCGGAGAGATCCGGGCGCGCAGCCCCGCCAGGGTCAGGGGCACAGCCCCGCGGGGGTCCCAGCGGCGCAGCCCCTGGCGGGGGTCCGAGGCGGGGCGCAGCCCCCCTCCCCCCGCAGGCCCCCCCCGCCCGGGGTCCAGGGGCTCTGCCCCTGCGGGGTCGAAGGGGCGGAGCCCCTGGGGATGGGACGGGTAGGGGCGGCGGGGGCGAAGGAAAGGGGACCCGTACGGACCAATCCGGGACAGAAACAGGGCCCCGCCGGGAGCAACCCGGCGAGGCCCTGGAATCACGCGGCCGCGTCAGCGGCGGGCAACACCCTCGGCCCGAGCAGCCGCAGCCACCGCCGCGGTAACCGCAGGAGCCACCCGCTCATCGAACGGCGAAGGAATCACATAATCCGCGGCAAGATCGTCCCCGACGACCGCAGCCAACGCCTCCGCCGCCGCGATCTTCATCCCCTCGGTGATCCGAGACGCCCGCACCTGCAACGCCCCCGCGAAGATCCCGGGAAACGCCAGCACGTTGTTGATCTGGTTCGGGAAGTCCGACCGCCCGGTGGCGACCACGGCCGCGTACTTGTGGGCGATCTCGGGGTGCACCTCGGGATTCGGGTTGGCCATGGCGAAGACGAAGGCCCCCTCGGCCATCGACGCCACCGCCGGCTCCGGCACCGTACCCCCGGACACGCCGATGAAGACGTCCGCACCCGCGAGCGCCGACTCCAGCGACCCCGTGAGCCCCGCCTTGTTGGTGATCCCGGCGAGCTCCCGCTTGACGTCGGTCAGGTCCTCCCGGTCCGCGGAGACGATGCCCTTGCGGTCCGCGACCGCGACGTCACCGATCCCCGCCTCCAGCAGGAACTTGGCGATGGCGACCCCGGCCGCCCCCGCCCCCGAGATCACCGCACGCAGATCACCCAGCGTCCGCCCGGTCAGCTTCGCGGCATTCCGCAGCGCGGCCAGCGTCACGATCGCGGTCCCGTGCTGGTCGTCGTGGAAGACGGGAATGTCCAGCCGCTCCTGGAGCTTGCGCTCGATCTCGAAGCACCGCGGTGCCGAGATGTCCTCCAGGTTGACGCCCCCGAACGAGGGAGCGAGCCGGACCACGGTCTCCACGATCTCGTCGACGCCCGTGCAGTCCAGCGCGATCGGCACGGCATCCACCCCGCCGAACTGCTTGAACAGAATGGCCTTGCCCTCCATCACGGGAAGGGAGGCCTCCGGGCCGATGTCACCGAGTCCCAGCACCGCCGTGCCGTCCGTCACCACAGCGACGACGGACGACTTCCACGTGTAGTCGTGGACGAGCTCGGGCTGCTCGGCGATGGCGCTGCACACCTTCGCCACGCCGGGCGTGTACGCCAGGGACAGGTCGTCCTTGTCACGGACGGGCACGGTGGCCTGCACGGCCATCTTGCCGCCACGGTGCAGCGCAAAGGCAGGGTCGAAGTCGAGGGAGTCGACGGAGCCGGCGGAACCGACGGTGTCGACGGAGCCGGCGGAATTGACCGGCTCCACGTCGCCTTCAAGACCAGTACTGCTGTCGCTGCGAGGATTGACGATCTCCGCTGCCACTTTGTTTTACCCCTTAAGTCTTCATTGTTTGAGGGTGACCACTCCTGGTTGAGGGGTGGGCGGGCACCGCGTAATCCTGCCGCCGTGGTTGCGTACGGGCGGATACGCGACGGGCGCGCCGCACACGCGCCCTGAGCCCCGGATGAGGGGTGTAAAGAACCTTCTTACCGGACGGACCAGGTCGGCGACGAGTCCATACCGCGAAGCTCACACGCCGGTGACATGACTCATACCTGGATATGTGGACAAGTCCGAGACATGACCTCAGGACACCACAAGTGCGGCGTAGTGCCGGCCCGCATCGTGAGATGCGCCGAAGATCTTCCGGCCGGAAGGAGGGATTCCCGCACAAGGTCCGGCCCTGATGGAGCCGTCCGTGGCGGTTCGGGGGTCACCCGTTATCCGATTTTGACATAGCGAGTCCCCTGAAGCGCGCAGTCCGAATGGCAAGATGCCGTCATCACACGAGGTCGCGACACCCAAAGGTGTGTGTTCTCGTCGACCCATCGGCAACTCCCTCATCCGCCGGAGGCACCCACCATGACCGCAAGCACCACCCGTCGTACGACCGCCGCGCAGTCCCGGATAGCAGCGGTCGGCGCGATCGCGGTCGCCGGGGCCCTGGTCCTCACCGGCTGCGGCGACCAGACCAAGAAGGACTCCAACAGCTCTTCCTCGAGCGCCGCCTCAGCTCCGCTGGCCTCCAAGCTGCCCGCGTCGATCCGTGACGCGGGTGTCATCAAGGTCGGCTCGGACATCGCGTACGCGCCGGTCGAGTTCAAGGACAGCTCCGGCAACACCGTGGGTATCGACCCCGACCTGGCGGACGCGATGGGCAAGCAGCTCGGCGTGAAGTTCGAGTTCCAGAACGGCACCTTCGACACCCTGATCACGGGTCTGCGCTCCAAGCGGTACGACATGGCGATGTCCGCGATGACGGACACCGCGGACCGCCAGAACGGTGTCGACGCCGACACCGGCAAGAAGGTCGGCGAGGGCGTCGACTTCGTCGACTACTTCACCGCGGGTGTCTCGATCTACACCCCCAAGGGCAAGACCCAGAACATCAAGACCTGGGCCGACCTCTGTGGCAAGAAGATCGCGGTGCAGCGCGGCACGGTCTCGGAGGACCTCGCCAAGTCCGAGTCGAAGAAGTGCACGGGCGGCAAGAAGATCGCCATCGAGTCGTACGACAACGACCAGCAGGCCCAGACCCGGGTGCGCGCCGGTGGCGCCGACGCCGGTTCCTCGGACTTCCCGGTCGCCGCGTACGCGGTGAAGACCTCGGGCGGCGGCAAGGACTTCGAGCTCGTCGGCGAGCAGGTCGAGGCGGCGCCGTACGGCATCGCGGTCGCCAAGTCCAACACGCAGCTCCGCGACGCACTGCAGGCCGCGCTCGACGCGATCATCAAGAACGGCGAGTACGACAAGGTGATAGCGAAGTGGGGCGTCGAGGCCGGCGCCGTCAAGACGGCCGCGGTCAACGGAGGAAAGTGACCGCGGGCGCGAGCGGGCACTGAAAGGCAACAACACCCGTGACTGTTGACATCGACAAGACGGCAGGGCCGGAGGACACTCCTCCGGCCGGGCCGGAGGCCATCAAGGCCATCCCCGTCCGGCACTACGGACGGTATCTCTCGGCCGTCATCGCGATCGCCGTGCTCGTCGCGATCATCTACGCGTTCGGCCAGGGCAAGATCAACTGGCATGCCGTACCGGACTACTTCTTCGACCACCGCATCATCAAGGGCGTCGGCCAGACGCTGCTGCTGACGGTGCTCTCGATGGCGATCGGCATCCTCGGCGGCATCCTGCTCGCGGTGATGCGCCTGTCGAAGAACCCCGTGACCTCGTCCATCGCGTGGTTCTACATCTGGTTCTTCCGCGGCACCCCGGTCCTCGTCCAGCTGTTCGTCTGGTTCAACCTGGGTCTGGTCTTCGAGTACATCAACCTCGGGCCGATCTACAAGGACTACTGGTCCAGCTTCATGACGCCGTTCCTGACGGCGCTGCTGGGCCTGGGCCTGAACGAGGCCGCGTACATGGCCGAGATCTGCCGTGCCGGTCTGCTCTCGGTCGACGAGGGCCAGACCGAGGCCTCGCACGCGCTGGGCATGAGCCACGGCAAGACGCTGCGGCGGATCATCATCCCGCAGGCGATGCGCGTGATCGTGCCGCCCACGGGCAACGAGGTCATCAACATGCTCAAGACGACCTCCCTCGTGTCGGCGGTGCAGTACTACGAACTCCTGCGGTACGCCCAGGACATCGGACAGACCTCCGGCGCCCCGGTGGAGATGCTCTTCCTGGCCGCCGCCTGGTACCTGATCATGACCTCGGTCCTGAGCGTGGGCCAGTACTACGTCGAGCGGTACTACGCCCGCGGTTCGAGCCGTCAGCTGCCGCCCACCCCGTGGCAGAAGATCAAGGCCAATCTGACGTCCCTGTCGAACCGTCAGGGAGCGGCGGCATGACCGAGAACGAAACCACCAAAGACATCTCCTCCGGTACGCCGATGGTGAAGTCCGAAGGCGTCCACAAGTCCTTCGGCGCGGTCGAGGTCCTCAAGGGCATCGACCTGGAGGTCAGGCCCGGCGAGGTCTTCTGCCTCATCGGCCCCTCCGGCTCCGGCAAGTCGACCTTCCTGAGGTGCATCAACCACCTGGAGAAGATCAACGCCGGCCGGCTGTCCGTCGACGGGGAGCTGGTCGGCTACCGCCAGAAGGGCGACAAGCTGTACGAGCTCAAGGACAGCGAGGTCGCGCTGAAGCGCCGGGACATCGGCATGGTCTTCCAGCGCTTCAACCTGTTCCCGCACATGACGGCGCTCGAGAACGTCATGGAGGCCCCGGTCCAGGTCAAGGGGATCAGCAGGACCCAGGCCCGGGCGCGTGCGGAGCAGCTCCTGGAGCGCGTCGGCCTGGCCGACAAGGCGGCCAACTACCCCTCGCAGCTCTCCGGCGGTCAGCAGCAGCGTGTCGCCATCGCCCGCGCGCTGGCGATGGACCCGAAGCTGATGCTCTTCGACGAGCCGACCTCGGCGCTCGACCCGGAGCTGGTCGGTGACGTCCTCGACGTCATGCGCGACCTCGCCGAGTCCGGCATGACGATGATCGTCGTCACCCATGAGATGGGCTTCGCCCGCGAGGTGGGCGACTCGCTGGTCTTCATGGACGGCGGTGTGGTGGTCGAGTCCGGCCACCCGCGTGACGTACTGACGAACCCGCAGCACGAGCGGACGCAGTCGTTCCTGTCCAAGGTGCTCTGAGCCACGGACAAGAGGAAAGGGGCGGTACGGGATTCCCGTACCGCCCCTTCTTCGTGCGGTTCGCGCCCGGATTCTTCGTCCGGACCCCCGCGGCCTGTCTACTTCACCGCCAGCACCAGCGCGTCGGACGGCGACCGCCACACCGCCCGCGCCTCCCCGAAGCCCTTTTCGCGCAGCACGCGCGTGTGCCAGTCGACGGACGGCATGTCGCCGTCGGCGTGCTCCCCGTAGATCTCGAATCGGCGGGCGGTCGGCGCGGCGAGGGCGGGGTCCTGGGCCGCCAGCTCCCACCATGCGGCCCAGTCGAGCACCCCGCGCGCCTTGGCCTGGTCCATCCGGGCGTGTCGCTGAGCGCGCTCGGCCGCGTTGATCCGGGGCGTGGACTCGTCGATCATGTGGTCGGCGTTCATGAAGACGCCGCCGTCGCGGACGAGCTGCGCGACCTGACCGTAGAGGACCGCGAGGGGTTCGCTGTGCAGCCAGTGGAGGGCGGTGGCGGTCAGGACGGCGTCGTACGAGTCGTACGGCAGCCGGGTCGCCCAGTGCGGGTCCTTGAGGTCGGCCGTGACGAAGGAGACTCTCTCGTCGCCCGCGAAGGTTCCCTCGGCGATGGTGAGCAGCGCCGGGTCGAGGTCAACGCCGGTGCTGGTGGCCTTCGGGAAGCGGTCGAGGAGCCGCGCCGTGATGGTGCCGGTGCCGCAGGCCAGGTCGAGGACGCGCGGCTCCGGGCCGACCAGGGCCTCGACCATGTCGAGCATCACCCGGAAGCGCTCCTCGCGGTCCGGCATGTACCACTCCTGTTGCCGGTCCCAGCTCTCCTGCCAGGCGTGCCAGTCGGTTCCGTTGCCGTGGATCTCGTCGCTGTCGATTCCGGTGCCGACGGTCATGGAAGTCCCTTCTCCGTTCGCCTTCACTCGCCCGCGTAATACCCTGGAAGCGCAATCAGCCGTTACCTGACCGCACGCACGACGATAGAGCGCCTCCGTAAGGACTACAAGTGGAACTGGCCTATTACTCGGATTACGCGGTACGCCTCGTCAACACCGAGGAGCCGACCCGGGGCAAGGACTCGCTCACCTCGGTCGAGGCGGTCCGGGACCTCTTCGGAGGGAACTCCTCCGCGGCCCGCCGCGCCACGGACGCGGACGTCACCCGCTTCCGGTCGGTCCGCGCCCGGCTGCGCGCCGTCTTCGAGGCGGCCGACGGCGGCGACGAGACCCTGTCCGTGGACCTGCTGAACTCACTCCTCCTGGAGTTCCCCGTCAGCCCGCAGATCTCCGGGCACGACCACCGGGACGACGACGGGCGCCCGCTGTGGCACATGCACCTGGCGGACCACCCGTCGAACGCCACCGCGGGCTACGCGGCGATCGCCGCCATGGGACTCGCCTTCCACCTCACCGCGTACGGCGTGGACCGCCTCGGCCTCTGCGAGGCGGCCCCCTGCCGCAACGCGTACCTGGACACGTCGACGAACCGCTCCCGGCGCTACTGCTCGGACCGCTGCGCGACCCGCGCCAACGTGGCCGCCTACCGGGCCCGCAAACGCCTGGAGGCCGACCGGTCGGAGAGCACGGGCCTGGCGGCGCCGAGCGCCCAGCGGACGAGTGCGAACGGCGAGCGCTGACCCGTCAGATGGGGCCGGTAGCGGAATCGCACCTTTCCCAGGACGAGGTCCTCGGGCACGGTCCCGTAGTCGGTGCTGTCCCCACCCGCGTAGGCGTTGTCCCCG
Source organism: Streptomyces sp. NPDC058086 (assembly GCF_042885015.1). Lineage (NCBI taxonomy): Bacteria > Bacillati > Actinomycetota > Actinomycetes > Kitasatosporales > Streptomycetaceae > Streptomyces > Streptomyces sp. NPDC058086. The sequence continues at coordinate 63,670 of NZ_JBHVST010000062.1, forward strand.
AGCACCCACCAACCCCCCTCGCGCCGCTCCGCGATCCGCTTCACGACCAGCAGGTCCTGCTGGAACGGATGGCGCAGAACGACCACGTCACCGGCCCTGACCCGAGCCCCGTACTGCACGACGAGCCGATCTCCGTGCTGGAGCGTGGGCACCATGGAGGGCCCCGTCACCTCGGCCGCCCCGAACGGCAGCACGGCCCTCCCACGCTCGGTCTCCTGCGACAGCTCCGGCATCACCGGCACCTCCCCGGTCCATCCTCCACCAGTCCCAGTCTCACCCTGGACTTTTGTCCTAAGCCCATGGGGGCACTCGAGAAAAGACGTCTCCTACGGAGTAATGTCCCACCTGAGAAGACGATCACGAGGAAGGACAGCTCAATGCTCTCCCGCCTGTTTGCCCCCAAGGTCAAGGTCAGCGCGCACTGCGACCTGCCCTGCGGTGTGTACGACCCGGCCCAGGCCCGCATCGAGGCGGAGTCGGTGAAGGCCGTCCAGGAAAAGATGGCCGCCAACGACGACCCGCACTTCCAGGCTCGCGCCACCGTCATCAAGGAGCAGCGCGCCGAGCTCGCGAAGCACCACGTGTCGGTGCTCTGGAGCGACTACTTCAAGCCCCCGCACTTCGAGAAGTACCCGGAGCTGCACCAGCTGGTCAACGACACCCTGAAGGCCCTCTCGGCCGCCAAGGCGTCCACGGACCCGGCCACGGGCCAGAAGGCGCTGGACTACATCGCCCAGATCGACAAGATCTTCTGGGAGACCAAGAAGGCCTGACCTTTGGTCATACGGCTCGGCCCGCGACCTGTTCGGATTCTCCGGCCAGGCGGTCCCGCTGCCCGCACCCGGCCCGCGGGACGCCGAACACGGCGTCCATGACGGTCCGGGTGCGGTCTTCTTTCGCCGGTCTTCTTTCGCCGGACTTTTTTCGTCGGGGCTTCGTTCGTCGTGGCTTCGTTCGTCGTGGCTTCGTTCGTCGTGGCTTCGTTCGTCGTGGCTTCGTTCGCCCTTCGTCAGGGCTTCGTTCGTCCGACTTCATCCGGATACGGCGACCACGTGCTTGCCGACGACGCCGCCGCGTTCGAAGGCCTGATGCGCCGCGGTGATGTCCGCGAATGGGTACACGCTGTCCACCACCGGGCGCAGCGCTCCCGAGGTGACGTGGTCGGCCAGGGCGCGCAGCACGGTGGCGTCGGGGTTGGCGCTGAAGGTGCGGATGCGGCGGGCACCGTACACGCTGGATGCCGCGATCGCGGCCAGGGCGGGGGCCGACAGTCCGACGGTGACCATCCGGCCCCCCTTGGCCAACCGGCTCCGGTAGCAGTTCAGTTCCGTGCCGACCGTGTCGACGATCACGTCGAAGGGGCCGATCAGGTCCGAGGTGGTGGAACCGTGGTCGAGGACCTCGTCGGCGCCGAGGTCGGCGAGGGCCGGGGTGTGACGGGCGCGGGCCAGTGCGGTCACGTGGCAGCCCAGGGCGTGCGCGAGTTGGACGGCGGCCGTGCCGACGCCGCCTGCCGCACCGCGGACCAGGACCTTCTCTCCGGGCGCGAGGCGCACGGTGTCCCGCACCGCGATCAGCGCCGTCGCACCGGCGACGACCAGGGAGGCCGCGCCCGCCGCGGAGAGCGTCGCAGGGGCGGACGCGAGCCGGTCCGCGGGGACGACGACGTACTCGGCCGCCCCGCCGACGGTGTGCCGCTGCCGAGGGTGAACCATGCCCCACACCCGGTCCCCGACCCGATGGCCCGCCACGCCGACGCCGGTCGCGGCGACGGTCCCCGCGAAGTCCAGGCCCACCCCGAGCGGGAACCTGCGGCCCGACACGATCTTCAACTCCCCGGCGCGCAGCATCACATCGTGGCCGTTCACGCTGGACGCCTCGACACGGACCTGCACTTCACCCGCGCCCGGGGCGGGTCGGTCGACGTCGTTGACGCGCAGCACGTCCGCCGCGTCGCCGTAACTCATGATCTGAGCGGCCTTCATGGCGCTGTTCCCTTCCGCGGTCGGCTGTTGCGGTTCCGATCCTGGTACCGGGCAGCGGCATCACGGTCGTTCGCCTTTTCCTGGGTCCGGCGGACCCACCCTCGCGGGCCGCGCCGCGGGCATACTGGCGCCGTGACTGACCCGCCCGTCGCGGTGAGCGACGACCCCCGGCACGAACTCGGCGAGTTCCTCCGGACTCGGCGCACCCGGCTGCGACCGCAGGACGTCGGTCTGGAACCCGGCCCGCGGCGGCGCGTCGCCGGGCTGCGGCGCGAAGAACTGGCTCTGCTGGCCGGGGTCAGCTCGGACTACTACCAGCGCATGGAGCAGGGCCGCGACGTACGCCCGTCCGAGCAGGTCCTCGACGCCCTCGCACGCGCCCTCGGCTTCTCCGCCGAGGAGACCCGGCATCTGCACAGCCTCGCCGCCGCCGCGCGCACGCCCAGCAGGCGCCCGCGCCACCACGCGCCCGAGGAGGTGCCGCCCACCACCCTGCGGCTGCTGCGCACGATGACCTCGCCCTCCGTGGTCGTCGGCCGCTTCCTGGACGTACTGGCGTGGAACCCGCTCGCCGGTGCCCTGCTCGGCGAGTTCACCCAGCGCCCGCGGAGCGAACGCAATCTGCTGTCGCTGCTGCTGCACCCGGAGGCCGACCGGACGTGCCCGGAGCGGGCCGCCACCGTCGCCGAGCTGGTCGCGATGCTGCGGACGCAGGTCGCGGCCGAGCCGGGGCATCCGCGCGCCGTCGAGCTGGTCGGTGAACTCGCCGTCCGCAGCGACGAGTTCGCGGGCCTGTGGGCGCGTCACGACGTGGCGGAGACCACCCGCGGCCGGATGCGCGTCCATCACCCGCTGGTCGGGGAGCTGAACCTGGACTGGGACGCGTACCCGATGCCGGGCGCCACCGGCCCCGTGCTCATCGCCTTCACCGCCGAGGAGGGCGGGCCCGACGCCGAGCGCCTCCAACTGCTCGCCGGCCTGCTCGTCGCCCCCGGTCGGGCGGCTGCGCCCCGCCCGCGGCCTTGACCCACCGGCCCCTGTCAGTGGGCCGTGCCATCCTGAAGAAATGACTCTGGAGGATCTGGTCCGGCTGCGCCGGGCACGCGACCGGATGGACCGCGAGTACGCGGAGCCGCTGGACGTCGCCGCGCTCGCGCGCACGGCGCTGATGTCACCCGGGCACTTCCAGCGGAGCTTCCGGGCGGCGTACGGGCAGACGCCGTACAGCTATCTGATGACCCGCCGAATAGAACGGGCCAAGGCCCTGCTGCGGAGGGGCGACCTGACGGTCACGGAGGTCTGCCTCGCCGTGGGCTGTACGTCGCTCGGTTCGTTCAGCTCCCGCTTCACGGAGCTGGTCGGCGAGACCCCGAGCGCGTACCGGGCCCGGCCGCATGATCACGGCGCCCCGATCCCGCCGTGCGTGGCCCAGCGCCTGACCCGCCCGACCCGCCACCGAAACCCGGAAGCGGAACCGGGTACGCGCCTCTAGCGTGGGGCCATGGACCTGAAACTCTCACAGTGCTTCATCGCCGTGGACGACCATGACAAAGCGCTCGCGTTCTACCGTGACGTCCTCGGCCTGGAGGTCCGGGGTGACGTCGCCTTCGAGGGGATGCGCTGGGTGACGGTCGGCTCCCCGCTCCAGCCGGACGTCCAGATCGTCCTGGAGCCCCCCGCCGCGAGCCCGGACATCTCCCCCGCCGACAAACAGGCCATGGCCGAGCTCCTCGCCAAGGGCATCCTGCGCGGTGTCATCTTCTCCACCGCCGACTGCGACGCCCTCTACGAACGCGTCCGCGCCTCCGGCGCCGACGTCCTCCAGGAGCCGATGGACCAGGCGTACGGCGTCCGCGACTGCGCCTTCCGCGACCCGGCAGGCAACCTCCTCCGCTTCACCGAACGCCCCGCCGTCTGACCCCGGCCACCCCCGCATCGGCCGACGGGAGGGAGACTACGTCCGTGCCTTCCGTGGGAGCGGGTCGCCCGTGGAATGGAACGTCTGAAGTCACGCAGCCCAGAAGTCCAGCAATCCCGTAGCCCCGTAGCCCTGTAGCCCTGTAGTTCGAGGAGTCATCGATGCCGTCCGCGCGCCCCCGCGTCCTCTACGTCAGTGACCTGGCCTACCCGGCCAAGGGGCGGCGGTACTGCGACGAGGACATCTTCCTCACCTCCAGGCTGCGCGAGGAGTTCGACCTCGCCGTGTGCCACCCCCTGGACGCGGCCGCGCTGATGACCGGCTTCGACGCCGTGGTCGTGCGGAACAGCGGGCCCGTGCTGCACTACCAGGCGGAGTACGACGCGCTCCGGAAGCAGGCGGTCACGGAAGGTGTCCGCGTGTACAACCAGCTGTCCGGCAAGGGGGACATGGCGGGGAAGGGGTACCTGCTGGACCTCACCGCGGCGGGGTTCCCGGTCATCCCGACCATCGACCGCGCGGACGACCTCGACCGGCTTCCGGACGTCGACACCTACGTCGTGAAGCCCAGGATGGGCGCGGACTCCATCGGCCTGGAGTTCGTACCTCGCGACCGGCTGCCCGAACTGTCGTACGACAACATCCTTGTCCAGCCACGCATCGACTTCCGCTACGAGGTGTCCTTCTACTTCGTCGACCACACCTTCCAGTACGCCCTGTACGCCCCCCGCCCGGACGAGCGCTGGTCCCTGGAACCGTACGAGCCGACCGAGCGGGACCGGGAGTTCGCGCAGCGGTTCGTCGACTGGAACGACATCGCGTACGGCATCCAGCGCGTCGACGCCTGCCGGGCCCCCGACGGCGAGCTGCTCCTCGTGGAGCTGGAGGACCTGAACCCGTATCTGTCCCTGGACGCCCTCTCCCCCGACGCACGGGAGGCCTTCGTCTCACGGGTGAAAACATCGTTGCGCGGGCTGATCGGGCAGGAGACGGTACGAGCCGCACACGACGTCTGAGAGGGAGCGGGCAACGACCCATGGCCGACCCCATTCGATGGACCTATGCCTTCGTCGACCGGCCGATGAACGACTTCGATCGCGCCTGCGGCTTCTGGACCGCGGTCACGGCGACAAAGCTGTCCGAACCGCGCGGCGAGCAGGGCGAGTTCGTGACCCTGCTGCCCGACGGCACCGACGCTTGCGTCAAGGCACAGGGCATCGACGCGGGCGACGGCGGCGCCCATCTCGACCTCGCCGTCGAGGACGTACGGGCACTGGCGGAGTCGGCCCGGCAGCTCGGCGCCGAGATCGTCACCACCGAAGAGGACCTGGTCGTCCTGCGCTCCCCCGGCGGCCAGCCGTTCTGCGCGGTCCGTTGGCACGGCGAGTCGGCGCGGCCTCCGGTCGTCCCCGGGCCCACCGGCGCGACCAGCCGCCTCGACCAGGTGTGCCTCGACGTGGCGCCCACCCGCTTCGAGGCCGAAGTCGCCTTCTGGAGCGCCCTGACCGGGTGGGAGTCGCACCCCGGCGCGCTCCCGGAGTTCCACCTGCTCAGGCCACCCACCGGGCTCCCCTTCCGCATCCTCCTGCAACGCCTGGACACCGCCCGCCCCGCCTCCGCCCACCTCGACATCGCCTGCTCGGACATCGAGGCGGTACGCGCCGACCACGAGCAGCTCGGTGCCGTGCTCGTCGGCCACGGTGCCCGCTGGGCCGTCATGCGGGACCCGGTCGGCGGCACGTACTGCCTGACCGGCCGGGACCCGGCGACGGGCAGCCTCCCGGCCCCGGCCTGATCCGAAGGACGGCGCTAGGTCCTGTCGTCACATTCCCGTCGTCCGCCCGGAGGGCGGGCCCTGCGGCGTCATGGGGGTCCCCCCTGCTCGAGCGGAGTCGAGAGCTTG